>JAFPAQ010000162.1 GCA_017424235.1 Lachnospiraceae bacterium
CGAGTTTTCATTCCGAAAAACATCTCGCAGGATATAACCTGTGTACCGTAACTAAAATACTATTTATCAAAATTATTGAAAGAAGGGGTTTATTTTATGAACCAGTATAAGTCAATTTCAGAACTTAAAAATATTGCCAAAAGACAAATAAGCGGTCATTTTGGATTTGTTATTGGAGCCAGTGCAATACAATTTATTATAACTTTTATTTGTGCTGATTTTGTATCATCATTAACTCAAGCCACAGGAAGTGTTGGATATGTCATAAACTACATTTGCAGCTTTGCTGTTCAGATTTTGTCATTCATTTTTCAAATAGGTCTTTATTTGATATATATGAAGGTAGCCTGCAATATGCCAAGCACAATGTCAGATTTATTTTATGGTTTCAAAAAGTATTCTAATACATTTTTGATAATCGGATTTATATTTTGTGTTATCAATGCTATATGTATGATTCCATCAGATATAGTAACTTATCAATTTGAACAAGCTTTAAATACAATTTCGCTACCATCAATCGAAAGTTTATATAACCCGGAAAATATCGGAAATACTGAACAGCTTACTTTATTATATTCTTTCTATTCAGCATACATCAACTTAATGCTGGTTACTTGTGGATGTTCTATACTATATTTTGTAGTAACCTTACCATTTTTTCCAATTCCATATATGCTTATCGATTTTCCGAACTATTCAGTAAAAGAACTGTTTAAGACGAGTCTCGAGCTTATGAAGGGTAATATGTTAAGGTATGTAACTTTAATCCTCAGCTTTATTCCAATAATGCTCTTAAGTTTTGTTACATGCGGAATTGCTTTGATATGGATTATTCCATATATGCATATGGCATCTGCAACATTTTATCTTGATCTTGTATCTGTAAGAAATAAAACAATATAATTTTTTATTAAACTAATATCTTCCAACAGCAAAAGAGCCGGAGAAAAATCTCCGACTCTTTTTAATTTGCACGCCATTTTAAATATGCATTTATAAATCCATCAATATCTCCATCCATTACAGCATCAACATTTCCTGATTCATAATTTGTTCTATTGTCTTTTACAAGTTTATACGGCTGCATTACATAGGAACGTATCTGATTACCCCAGCCTATTTCCTTAACTTCGCCTCTGATATCAGAAAGCTTCTCCGCATTTTCTTCCTGTTTTAAAAGAAACAGCTTTGCCTTTAACATCTGCATGGCCTTGTCTTTATTTTGGAACTGAGAACGTTCATTTTGACATTGCACAACTGTACCCGTAGGTATATGTGTAATTCTGATAGCAGAAGAAGTTTTGTTTATATGCTGACCACCTGCACCACTACTGCGGTAGGTATCAATACGTAAATCATCTTCATTAATCTCAACATCTAAATCTTCTTCTATATCAGGCATTACATCAAGTGACACAAAAGATGTCTGACGTTTTCCCTGTGCATTAAATGGCGATATTCTGACAAGTCTATGCACACCCTTTTCAGATTTGAGATATCCGTATGCATTTTCACCATTAACCTGAAATGTAATTGATTTTATTCCTGCTTCATCTCCGTCCAGAAAATCCAAAACATCTATTGAAAAACCACGCTTTTCTGCCCATCTGGTATACATACGATACAACATGCCTGCCCAGTCACAGCTTTCAGTTCCGCCGGCTCCAGCATTTAATTTCAATATCGCATTGCATTTGTCATACTCTTCTGCCAAAAGAGTACTTATTCGAAGTGATTCCAATTTGGATATAAAATCATCAAGTTCATCACGTATCTCAGGCACCATCTCCGGATCATTTGCCTCATATCCCATCTCTATAAGTGTCTCTATATCATCATACTGCGTTTTTAGAGAATTGCAATTATCAACAGTATCCTTTAACTGTTTCAATTCTTTCATCTGTTTATTAGCACGATCTGCATCATCCCAAAAACCAGGATCCTGCATTTCTCTTTCTAATTCTTCGATCCTCTTTTCTTTGTTAGCGAGGTCAAAGTGAATCCCTTACTTCCGCTAAAGGGGACTCATATGACTGTAACTCCTGTTTCATCTGGTCGAGTTCTACCATAGCTTTCACCACCTTTTTATTATAGATATGCTCGAAGTTTTTTTAACTTCGAGCATATATTTATAGCATTTATGCCATTCTGCCACAGCAGTTTTTATATTTTTTACCACTTCCACATGGACATGGATCATTAGGATATACCTTTGCTTCTTTTTTTACCGGTCCCTTCTGAACTGAATCATCTTTGTTTGTTCCGGTTACTTTTGCAACCTCTTCACGCTCTACCTTCTGTTCAACTTTTACATGAAGCAGTAAGCGCACTGTATCTTCCTTAATATTTGCTGTCATTGCATCAAACATATCATATCCATTCATCTTGTATTCTACAAGTGGATCTCTCTGTCCATATGCCTGCAAGCCTACACCCTGACGTAACTGGTCCATATCATCGATATGATCCATCCATTTACGGTCAATAACCTTAAGGAGAATCACTCTTTCAATCTCACGAATATTTTCCGGTTCAGGAAATTCTGCTTCTTTACTTTCATAAAGCTTTACAGCCTCTTCTTTTAACTGCTGCTTAAGACCATTCTTTGTTTTTTTAGTAATTCTTTCAAGATTTACCGGCTGAATAGGTATAATAGATAAAAGTAATGTATTGAGTTCTTTTAAATCCCATTCCTCAGGCTCAAGGTCTGCATTTATTGCTGTATCAACTGAATTTTCAACAATATCAGTTATCATCTTATAAATTGCATCTCTCATGCTCTCTCCATCAAGAACACGACGACGCTCTTCATAAATAATCTCTCTTTGCTCATTCATTACCTGATCATATTCTAACAGGTTCTTTCTGATACCAAAGTTATTATTCTCTATCTTCTTCTGAGCACCCTCAATTGCTGATGTAAGCATCTTATGCTCAATCTCCTGTCCCTCCGGAATTCCGAGAGTGTTAAACATGCTTATAAGTCTTTCTGAGCCAAAAAGTCTCATAAGATCATCTTCAAGTGAAATGAAGAATTTTGAAACACCCGGGTCTCCCTGACGACCGGAACGACCTCTTAACTGATTATCAATACGTCTTGATTCATGACGTTCTGTACCAATAATCATAAGACCGCCAGCTTCACGTGAAGCTTCATCAAGCTTAATATCTGTACCACGACCTGCCATGTTTGTAGCAATTGTAACTGCACCATGTATACCTGCATCTGCTACAATTTCAGCTTCCAGTTCATGGAATTTTGCATTTAATACCTTATGCTGAATACCTCTGCGTGTGAGCATCTTGCTTAACTCTTCACTGGCTTCAATAGTAATGGTACCTACAAGTACAGGTTGTCCCTTTGCGTGTGCCTGCTCAACAGCATCTACTATTGCATTAAGCTTTTCCTTACGTGTCTTATAAACACTATCCTGCATATCTTTTCTTGCCACAGGACGGTTTGTTGGTATTTCCACAACGTCCATACCATATATATCTCTGAACTCTTTTTCCTCGGTAAGCGCTGTACCTGTCATACCAGCCTTCTTATCAAACTTATTAAAGAAGTTCTGGAATGTAATTGTAGCAAGAGTCTTACTTTCTCTCTTTACCTTTACATGCTCTTTTGCCTCAATCGCCTGATGAAGACCATCAGAATAACGTCTTCCCGGCATTATACGTCCGGTAAATTCATCAACTATCATTACCTGATCATCTTTTACAACATAATCCTTATCTCTGAACATAAGGTTATGTGCTCTTAATGCAAGAATTATATTGTGCTGAATCTCAAGATTCTCAGGATCTGCAAGATTTTCTATCTGGAAGAATTTTTCTACCTTTGCAACACCTTCTGCGGTAAGGTTAAGTACCTTGTCCTTCTCATTTACTACAAAATCACCGGTTTCCTCCTGATCAATTCCCATGATAAGATCCATCTTGGAAACTTCTTCTACGTCATCACCACGTTTAAGCTGTCTTGCAAGAATATCGCAAACCTCATAAAGTTTTGTAGATTTACTGCTCTGTCCTGAAATAATAAGTGGTGTTCTTGCCTCATCTATCAATACCGAGTCAACCTCATCAATAAGAGCATAATGCAAATCTCTAAGAACTAACTGTTCCTTATAGATTACCATATTATCACGAAGATAATCGAAACCTAACTCATTATTAGTAACATAAGTAATATCACAATTGTATGCAGCCCTTCTTTCTTCAGGCTTCATATCATTTAGAACTACACCTACTGTAAGTCCAAGGAACTCATGAACCTGTCCCATCCACTCAGCATCTCGTTTTGCAAGGTAATCATTTACTGTTACAACATGTACACCCTTGCCTTCAAGTGCATTTAAATATGCTGGCAAAAGTGCTGTCTGAGTTTTACCTTCACCGGTTCTCATCTCAGCAATTCTACCTTGATGAAGAATAATACCACCTATAAGCTGTACCCTGTAATGCTCCTGATTAAGTACGCGCTTTGCACCCTCACGTACAACAGCGTATGCTTCCGGAAGTATATCATCTAAAGAGGTTCCCTTAGCTACTTTTTCCTTAAACTCTGCTGTTTTTGCTCTAAGCTCATCATCTGTAAGCTTACCCATTGCATCTCTATAGCTTTCTATCTTTTTAACAATAGGTTCAATTCTTTTTAATTCACGTTCACTATGTGTTCCGAATACTTTGTTGATTATATTCATTGCTAACTCCAATCCTATATTCTTTTTCCCCTAATAGTACCATTCACTCGTGCTAAATTCACATAATGCAAAATAGTCTATAGAACATTTTAACAGATAATTAACATAAATTCAATAATATATGTATTATATATATGAGAATTATACAATTTCGAACAAAGACTCACTTAGCATTCTATCAATAACAGGAATCAGTACATCTATCGGCTGCCCTATTTTTTCACTAATCTGAAGCAGGTCACGTTTGCCATCAGCATATGCAATAAGATGTCTCATTGCAGCTACTTCATCATAAGAGCCTCTTTTACTTACTGTTGGATAAAGCCCTCTTTTTCCAAGCTGTGGTTCGCAAAAACAGGTAACTTTATAATTTTCATTATATTCAAGTGCATTTATTATCTTGGTATATACCTGTAAGCTTCCATCAAAGCCTTCCGGAGAAATGACTGTAAGGTCATCATCTGACGTATGGTATTCCGGATATCCTGCACACCTTGAGCGACAGACACAGCAAACCGGTAAATCAACCCCTGGTGCACAGTATTGTCTTTCATCTGAGGCTCTGTCAAGAAATGTAAATCTAAGATAATCCTTTGAATGATGCTTTAATACATTTAATGCAACCCTGTCAGCAAGTGTATCTCCCTCTCTTGAAGGGATGTATGAATATACTCTGTTATCGCCTTCACAGGTAAGTACAAAGCCTGCTGCCATTTTATCCTGAAGTGTTTTAAGATTATGTGCGAGATAATTTATGGAACCGATTGTCTCTGGTCCTATATAAAATCGATAATCATATTTTCTGTTTTTCATCTTCTTTACAGCATCGATAAGGGCTACCATAAGACATGGACCCGAGCACTCATTGTTTGCCATTGACGGATGACATATATATGTAGAAAAATAAATTTCTTTTCCCTTGGGATGCTCAGAATCAGCAGGTATCACAACATCTGCATAGGTAAGAAAACCATCCTTTAATTTACTGTCTATATACATATGATAAGTATCCTGCTTTAAAGAATCTCTTTGATTTTTTGACATACAGAATCCACTTCTTTTTTTGTAATAAGAAGTAACATAAGGTATTGCGCCCGGTCTCGCTTCATCTACATAAACATATTCTAAGAGTTCCTCCAAAGAAACATATTTATCTATTGGTTCTGAATATCCAAGCACATGCAAATTGTGCTCTGCAAAATCTATTATCCTGTTTCCCTTTGAGTCTTCTATATATGCCTCATTTATCTCCCATTCCTGTGGTATTGTCCAGTCAAACACCTGTGTTCCTGTAGGGGTTTCATGTATCTCAAGTTCAGGCACATACTCCTTTATTATTGCCAGACTGTCTCTTACACCCTTTCCGGTAATACTTCTGGGTATTGGAAAGAGTCTTTGAGCAAGTTTATACATATCTTGTCCATTCATAGCTTAAGTCCTTCTCATATACAAAATAGTGCTTAATCGTAACTATTCAGTATCTTCATAGTTACGATTAAGCCTAAATAAAATTTACTGATACTTTTCAACTAACTGCACGAGTGCTGAAATACTTGCCATATTCTCTACAAGTAAATCTTCCTCATCAACAGTAATTCCAAATTCATCCTCAAGATTGACCACCATCTCTACACATGTCATTGAATCAAGTCCTAATTCCATAAGATCAGTATCTTCTTTAATAGTATCCTTTACATCCTCTGATAATTCCAAAACTGTTGCTACGATTTCAATTAACTTCTGTACCATTTCTATTTCTCCTGTAAAATTATATTCATTATATTGGCATATTGCTCATTTATCTCATTTTCGTCATCTGCAAATATGAGTCCAAACATTCTGCCGTTTTCTCCAACAAGTTCTTTATTTATTGTTTTTGCTGTATAGACAAACATTCCTTTTTTTCCATCAAACCATACCCTGTTATCTTTTAATACATCTATAAGCTTTTGATAACTGCTGTTAGCCTCCAAAGGAATCTTCTTATAAAAAGCAAATATTTTCTTATCTTCCATTTTATTTTTGTATTGAATAAATGACACATATGTCGACAAAGTGAAACGGCCATTAATCTCAATAACAGGTATCAATTCGCCATTTGTAAGTATCATGGCATCTACACCAAGTATGCCTCTGTAGCCTTGTTCATACAGACTTTTTCCGATAATTTCTCCGGCTTCAATACATTCTTTCATTAGTGCATCATTAAAATCCGGTGGAATAACTGAGCCTACATACACTGTGCCATCAACCTTCTGCTCTTTTATGGAAAATACTTCAACTTCACCATTGACTCCTACATATATCTGATAATTTAAGTCTGCCTTTTTGCTGCACCACTGTTCAACCAGCCATTCACCTTCAAGATTGTCTTTAAAAAATCTCTTTATTATAAGAAGTGTTGACTTTAATTTAGCAGGGCTTTCTACTATCCACAAGCCTTTTCCAGATGCTCCACATGGTTCTTTAATAATTATTTTTCCATATTTTTCAAGTGAATCTTTTGCAGCAATTTCAAGTTCAGAAAAACCTTTGCATACTTTTCCTTCTGACACCTTAAATCCATGCTCTAATGAAAATTTGCGTGAAAATACCTTGTTATTTACCATTTTATTTATCTCATTGGCGGAACCAAACAATGGCAGTTCAAGTTTTTTTGCAATACTCTCTTCCAATGAAGAAACTCCATAAGGAACAAAAATAACTTTTTTTCTGTCTTTTATAAGTTGCTTTATCTGATCCTGAAGCTTATCATCTTCAAGAACTATTTCTGATATGCTCCTATTCTCATCTTCAAAGGACGGGCATACTATTTGAGGTATCTCACATCCAAAACTACACATACTATCAATATATTCTTTTTCGGGCATTGATCTGAGTATTAATATATCCTGCTTTCTGGTAATCAAAAGATTCATTTCTTCCATATGATTTACTATAATATCTTCCTTTGAATTTTTTACAGTAAATACCTCACCATTCCAGTATTTCTCAAGCCCTATGTTAAAAAGCCAGACAACTGTATATTCATCATTATTTTTTATATGATTAAGTAAATTGAAATTTGTCATCAAAAATAACCTTTCTATATCTACAAGATATTTTGACCATTCATGTATTCCTGTGCATTACTGCGATTTCTAAGCACTTTTATTTCTTCGCCATCTACAAGAATCTCATACGGCTGCTCATGACTTAAAAATCTGCAGGGACTATATGTATAGCCATATGCCCCTGACATTTCTATTACAACCAGATGATTCTCGTCAATATCAGAATTAATACTTACCTTTTGCCCAATTACATCAAGTGGAGTACATAAAGGACCACATACAGTTGCCTCTGTCAGCTGCTCGCCTTCCGGTATTGTATGAAGTGGAAAATTGTTGCGCACAAATCTTCCAAGAAATGCTGCCGATGAATGAAAATTTGAACCTCCATCACATACTACATATTTTTGACCCTTTGACTCCTTTGTGTACAATACCTTTGTGACAAATTCACCTGTGTTTGCCATAAGAAAACGTCCACTTTCAAATATTACTTCCGTATCCTTAAGACTATCGTTCAACTGCTTATGCAATTCATTCATTTTTTCTTTTAATTCAACAAAATCAAGTGGAGTTTCATTTTTAAAATACTTTACGCCAAATCCTCCACCAACATTAAGATATCTCAGTTTAAAACCATATCTTTCTGACAAAGATACGGCAAGCTTCATTGCATATTCTGTATTCTTTACTATATCCTCTGCCAATAAAAGCTGAGTACCCATATAAATCTGTATTCCCTGAATCTCAAGGTTCTCCAATTTGCTGATTTTGTCAAAGAATTCTTGCGTAAGCTGTTCTTCTTCTATGCCAAACTGTGATGACACTCCTGTCATTTTTATCTTTGCATTTGAATAACATACTGCCGGATTTACTCTTATACCTATTTTTGCAATTATGCCTAACTCTTTTGCAATTTCAGATATCATTTGTGCTTCTCTAAAAGACTCAATATTAATCAATTTTATCTTTTTTGCCAAAGCATATTTCAACTCTTCCCTTGTCTTTCCCGGGCTGGTAAAAATAATGTTTTCAGGTAAAAATCCTGCCTGCAATGCAACATACATTTCACCCATTGACGCTGTCTCAATACCCGCCTGCAGATTTTTGAATATCTGACATATTCCAACAAGCGGATTAGCTTTCATTGAATAAAACAAACGGGCTCCGGGAAATATACTTGCTTTCAATTCATTATAATTACTTTCTATTTTCTTTTTGTCATATATGTACAAGGGTGTTTCATACTGTTGTGCAATTTCTCTTATTTTACTATTTTCCATAATTATTAATCCTATTCGTATCTAAATTCATCAGGATGTGTTTGTCCCGAAGTCCAGTCTATAGTATAGTTTTTAAATTCATACCACTGATTACCATTATGATTTTTATAGTTATCAACAATAACCGGATATGCTTTTTCAAGATCTACTATTCTAAATTCATTTCCATCAAATTCAACAACTGTTGCAACTTTTGCCTCATCAAGACACTTATCGGGAGTTACCTGCTTTGACTCTATATCAAGATCTCTTACATACATTTTGTAGATACGTTCCGTCTCATTTCCACACGCATCAATATAAGTTCCTTTAAAATCCTTGAAATATCTGTATGGTACATGAATACATTCTTCTACATAGTGCGTAAAGGTAAAGCACTTTTCCAGAGAGACATTTATAAGAAGATTTTTTGCATTGTTTTTATGCATATAAGCAAAAGGCGAATCCTGTCCCCATGCTGTACTATTCTGCATACTTACAAGCTTATCTTTGTCTTTTCCCCACACGCAAAATGAATATAGCGGATGGGCTGTCCTTGCAAAATCCGGTCTGTTTTCAAGTACCCAATTGCCAAGCACACCTACTTCACCATGTGTCTTTGCTACATCAAATGGTATTCCCCTGCAAAATGCCCAGGTAAACAACGGAATCATAAGTGTGCCTTCATCACCTACCATATCCTGAAAAGTATTAACAAGCTTATTCATAAAAAGATTTTTACCATCTTTTCCTTTTAAATTGAATTTTTTGAGACTTCGGTACATAAGCATTGTAAGGTCCGATGATATATATACAATATCACCTTTTTTTATTTCAGATTCTGTCAGCTTCTCTTTTAGTTCATCAAACCATATATTCATAAATCACCTTTTATAAATTCCGAAAGGCAGCTATTCGCGTTTGCGGAAAAATTTTTACATAATCACTAACAGTATAGTCTCTAACTTATTTATAATCAATGGTAATTTCAGAAATATTTTTTATAGTATAGTACACTTTTTGTGACAATTTTCATATGTAATAATGTGCATATCTAATACAATATTTTACCTTTCTACAAAAAACAAAAATCTCCCTTTTGCCAGACATTGATAATCTGTCAAAAGGGAGTTTCTATGGGTTTATCAATAAAAATTTAATATAGCTTAATCAAAGTCGAACTTTGTAAATCTCTTTGATCTGTCAAGATAACGGAATCTTATCATTTCATTTTTTTCAAGTACATCTTTTTCATCGCCTCTGTACTGGCAGCGAATACAGCTGTAAATACCTGTATCCTTGTTATAGAACATATCGATGTCGAGGTCTCGCATAAAGCAGGATGGACATCTGTAATTTAATTTGCCTTTTCCAAGTTGAGCCATGTTGCAAATAC
Organism: Lachnospiraceae bacterium; assembly: GCA_017424235.1. GTDB lineage: Bacteria > Bacillota > Clostridia > Lachnospirales > Lachnospiraceae > COE1. The sequence goes on from JAFPAQ010000162.1 coordinate 10,415, forward strand.
CTCCTTATCTGAAATTTTCTTCTTGTATCCAAGCTTAAACATTGGTGAGAATGCATAGCCTTCTTCAATATATCCCAAAGCCTTGTCTGAAGGTGTAAGTGATACTTTTGTCTGAATGGCAGGAATAACTGCACTAACTGCTGTTGCTCCATCTAACTTGGCATCACGACATCTGTACTCATAATTAATGCTTTCACCATTTTCTCCCTCGCATGCAAGGGTAATACCTGTCATATCTTCTGGATACTCTGTTGTACCATAGCAGGCTGTAATATATTCATCAAGTGTAATATCAGCTGTTGGATCACTGATTTCAAGAATGTTTCTCTCAATCTTGATATTTGAAGAGCCTTCCTCAAAATATTCCTTTGTCTGAAGTTTTACTGTAACACCATTGAACTTAACTTCAACAGGGTCAAGAGTAAGGATTCGGGTCTTCTTTCCGTCTATTACATCTTCTGAAAAATGACAATGTGTAGGGCAGAGGCATAAATCTACTTCTTCTCCATTATAAGAAAGCTTTGCACTTCTTACTGTACCTGCACCGGCGTAATGTGTGAAATATCCTGCTCTGTATTTTTCCTGAATAAGGAATGGATATGATGCATCCTGTACATGCTTTGTACCAATACCAACAGGCCACTCAAGCTTTGCCACATATGGACGAAGGTCTACGATTGCACCGCCCTGATCCATATTCACGCAGGCTCTCATATATGGATCGCAATACCAGAATAACTGCTTATCTGAGCCGTAAAGGATATCTCTCCAAGGTGCACACTCTGGTTCATTGTAATTACCTGCATTAACACCCTTCTTTTCTCTATAGTAATCAGCAAACTCTGACATTGTCATATCAATAAGCTTGCCCTCCTTCTTTAAATCTCCATAATATTTACATCCATCACTGTAAGATTTATAAAGAAGTTCATATGGCTGTTCCCAGCGTCCCATTTTATTCATCCAACCCGGTCCAACGAACATCATGTTATATGAATATCCATTATTATATTTTGCAAGGTCTCTATACTGGTCAATCAGATTGTAAAGATATGGATATTCCCATGTCTTTGTATCATAAATCATACCACGAAGTACATTCTGTGGATGTGTTCCAAAGTTGGAACCATTTCCATCGTAGCATGCAATAAGGTCTCTTGATAAATGTGGAATAGCTACTATTCCTGAGTCCTCAGCTGCATTAGCAGCCGGAGCATGTGTATTCTGCTTTGATGGAATCCATGGTGCCCATGGGCCGCCATCAAACAATGTATACCATGAGTTATTACATGTATGATATGCTTTTGGACCTTCTTCCCAACAGGTAGCAACAGCACATTTTACCATTGGATATTTTTCCTTGATATAATTTGTAAGATCCGCATCCATATAGTAAGAACCTGTTGACTCCGGATAAAATCCGAATTTATCATAGAATTTTTCAAAAACATCATTAACGATTGCTTTCTTGTCTTCCATAGAAAACATCCAAATACAGAAATCTTTTGTCTTGTATTTCTCACGGAATTCTTCACATGGAAGTCCGAGTAATGAAAGTGCGATCTCATCGCCATACACTTCATGATCATGCTTTGCAAGTTCAACTGCTTCTTCATTAAACAATGCTGCATAAGTCATCTGAATAGTAACCTTTAAACCATTCTCATGTGCAAGTCTCTGCTGAGTCTTGAAAATGTCAAGTGACTCAGTAATTAAAGCCTTATCCCCGATGTCTTCTTCCTTTCCCTGTCCTGTAACAGTTGCAGAATACTCTGGAACCATCTCCGGACGATGGATAACGTTCAATACAAATTTATCCACTTCTATATCCTCCTTTATATTAAAATTTTTTATTATTTTCTATTTCCGTTTACAAATATTATTATATCAGTAAATATATTTTTTTGTCTTTATATTCTTCTTCTTTTCGTGCATTTTCAACTTTTTAATAGTATTTATAGCATTTAAAAGACTCATTTTCTACCATCCCTTAAGTGCAGATATCTTGTACTCAAGCAGTTTTCCTTCATGATTATCAGGTCGCTTTTTCCATTGGTAAGGTGATGTGCCTATTATACGCCTGAAATTGCGATTAAAAGTGGAAGGGGTCACAAAACCGACTCTCTGTGCAATATCCTCCATGCTTATATCTGTTTTATCTATAAGCTCACAGGCCTTTTTAACCCTGACAAAATTAATATACTCAACCGGTGTCATATTCATCTTTTCCTGAAAGATTCTTCTAAAATGTGTTTCACTCATATGGCACTCATTAGCTATGTCTATTATCTTAAAATCGTTTGCAAAATTCTTTTCAACAAATGCTATAGCCTTTTCAAGCTGTAAACCGGTATTTCTCACAGGAAACATTTCACTGTTAATACCATTAAATCTAACTATTTCAAATATTAAAGAATAAACAATACCCCATATACATTCTGTATAGTATTTTTCCTTATATTGCATCTCTTTGAAAATAGCTCCGACAAGTGTTTTTATTATCGGATTTTCTTCTGATTTTATAAAAAAAGATTTCTGATTTATCATATCCGTTAAAGATTTTATCTCCTGCCCGGACTTGCCAAATCTTTTTAATACCTTTTCCGGATCGATATAAATGTATTCCCAGAATGCCTTGACATCTGTGTCACTTTTTGTAACATGAAGAACATTAGGCGGAATACATGCAATCATATCTTCTGAAAAACGGTAAGACGAATCTTCTATATGAAGATCTCCTTCTCCGTAATGGCAGTATCCTATCTCAAGCAAATTATGAAAATGCTGATTATTGATATCCTTACCGTATTCCTGTATCCACTTTTCTCCCATAAGAGCCAGTACCGGCTCATTTTGGGGCATTTCATAAAATCTGAATTCTGCTGATTGTCTTTTCTTTTTTGCCATAAGCTTCCTCAATTCTACCGCATAAACGGTTTCTTCCATCATCCTAAAATGTTTTTGTTGATTCCCTTAATGCAATTTCATAACCAAGTAAGGTCTTTTTCCTGACTTCTTCTCCATGTATGTGTTTTAGTAAAACTGAGCAGGTATATTTCCCCAATTGTCTGTCATCAAACACTAATGATGTAACTGCAGGTTTGTTATTCATAAGAAGCGAACTGTCATAAAACGATACCACCTGAATATTTTGTGGTATAGACATCCTTAATTTTGTAGCGAACTGAAGTACTGACATACATATTTCATCGTCCATACATACGATGCATTCTACTTCTTTATCCATCAGCTTTTTTACTGCTTTTTCAACTTTTTCTCTTGTTGTACATTCATTAAATATAAGCCTTTCATCAAAAAGATTTTGTGAAGCTTTAAATGCATCCTTATATCCCTGCAGTCTCAGCCTGTTAACAACAAATGCACTGTTTCCACCAATTAGTCCTATTTTGCATATGCCATTATTAATAAGCTTTTCTACCATCTTACAACAACCTGTCTGATGGTCATTATCGACCTGAAGTATATCTTTATCCAAAGAAGTCCCCATAAGCACAAATGGCATATTTTGCTTTTCCAGATAATCTATCGCCCTGTCTTTTACTAAGGAACGACTTAATATAACTCCATCCACCTTGTTGTTGGATATCATTCGTTCAAGATTTGAATAATCATTTTGTGTTATAGTAACAAGCATTACATCATAATCTTTGTCTGATGCCTCCTGACAAATTCCCTGCATACTGTTTTGAAAAAATGGCATGTCAACCAGATTACAGTCGCCCGGGATTATCAGTGCTATATTATAGGTTCGTTGTTGCGCAAGCCCTTTTGCTATTACATTTGGTTTGTAATCGTTTTCTTCTATAAACTTTAGTACTCTATGTCTGGTATCCTCACCAACTCTTCCCTTTCCTGATATTGCTCTTGAAACTGTAGTTTTTGAAATACCAAGTGCCTGTGCAACATCAGTTATAGTCAGTCTTTTATTTAATGCTTTTTCATTGTGAAATACATCCATTTATATCAGCAACCTTTATAAATACTTAAATTTCTGAAGGGCCGTCTCCGATTTCTACTACATAAAAATCTGCAGCATATCCGATTTTTTCTTTATAGGCAGCACCTACATTCTCAATAAACTTGTCTACACAATCAGTCTTTACGATGCTTACTGCACATCCACCAAAGCCTGCACCTGTCATTCTGGCTCCAATAACGCCTTCCTGCTTTAATGCTTCCTCAACCAGAGTATCAAGTTCTATTCCTGTTACCTCATAATCATCTCTTAAAGAATCATGTGATGCTGTCATAAGCTTTCCAAAAAGTTCAATATCATTATCTTTTAATGCCTTAACTGCCTTTATGGTTCTCTGATTTTCATATACTGCATGTTTGGCTCTCTTAATCTTTGTTGCATTACCGATAAGTGATTTGTTTGCCTCAAACTCTTCTTCACTAAGCTCGCCCAAAGAATTAATATCAAGCTTCTTTTGTAATGCGGCAAGTGCAGCTTCACACTCGCTTCTTCTTTCATTATATTTTGAATCACCGAGACCACGTTTCTTGTTTGTGTTAAGTATTACTATTTTAGCACCATCTAAGGCAATCGGAGCATACTCAAATGAAAGGTCTGCTGTATCAAGGAAGATTGCAGAATCTTTTTTGCCCATTGCTATTGCAAACTGATCCATTATTCCACAATTTACTCCATTGTAATTATTCTCTGAATACTGTCCTATTAATGCAAGCTCCTGATTTGAAACCTCAAAACCAAATAACTGTTTTAAAACAAATCCTGTTAATACTTCTATAGATGCTGAAGATGAAAGGCCTGAACCATTTGGAATATTTCCATAATATAAAATATCAAGTCCCTTATTTATCTTCATTCCTCTTTCTGCAAATGCCCATACAATTCCTTTTGGATAATTTCTCCAATCATCTGCCTCTTTACTTTCTATATCTGAAAGTGTGCACACACCTATGCCGTCTTCTTCAAAATTCATAGAATAAAGACAAAGCTTATCATCCTCACGCAGTCTTGCAACTGCGTAAGTACCTATTGTAAGTGCACATGGAAATACATGTCCGCCGTTATAATCTGTGTGTTCTCCAATAAGATTTACTCTTCCCGGTGCAAAAAATACCTTTGCGTTATCATTATCTCCAAACACTTCTGCAAATTTCTTTAAAAGTTCGTTTTTCATTTTCATATCCTCTCCATCTTTTATACTATTTTTTATTTAGGCTCATAATCACGAATCACCTCAAGTGCCGGCAAAGCATTACCATCATAGTCAAATAATGCCTGATTTGCCCATTCATTTCCACAAGGTCCTGCTTCCTTTATATATTCAAGAGCCGCCGGTGTAGCCCATCCACTTCCTGCCACAGGAAGCCATGCAGGTTCCCAATAGAAAAATCCTCTTCCTTTATTTTCAGGTACATTTTCTATTGTTTTTAGAAATGCCTTCATGAACTCACATTGCCCTTCTTTTGTCATAGCAAACGGTACTTTTTCACAAAGCGCAGGCTTAGTTGCCATTCCTTTTCTTTCATGTGGCGCAAGCTTTTCATACTCAGCATAATCTTTTGTAGTATGTCCCATCGATACCTCAGCTATTACCAAATCTTTTCCAAATCTGACAGCAATGTCATTCATATTATTTGCGAGGTCATCTAAGGTACCATGCCAGAAGGGATAATATGAAAGTCCTATTATGTCAAAATCTTCACCCTTATTTATATTGATGTACTGGTCGAACCATCTTCTATAAAGTTCATTATTTCCACCGTTATCAAGGTGTATCATTATCTTTGCTGTCGGACATGTCTCCTTAACAGCTCTTATTCCCGCACTTACAAATCTGGCAATATTACTGTAATCAGGTACCTGTCCTTCCGGCCATAACAGTCCGTTTGAAAGTTCATTTCCTACCTGAACCATATCAGGAGTTGCACCTTCTTTTATGAAGTCAAGCATTTTTTCTCTGGTAAACTCATATACCGCTTTTTCAAGCTCGTCTGCATTCATACCTTCCCATGCCTTGGGTTTTCTCTGCTTGCCGGGATCTGCCCAGAAGTCACTGTAATGAAAATCAAGCAAGAAGCCCAAACCTGCTTTCTTTACTCTTTTTGCCATTCTCAGGGTTGTATCAAAATCTGTATTTCCTGCACCATATGGAGTATTATCATCTGCCTTAGGGTCATTCCATAATCTGAGTCTGATGTAATCAGTATCATATGACTTTAATATTTCGATCAAATCTTTTTCAGTTCCTTTGTCATAGAACTTAGCTCCAAGCTTTTCGATTTCATCCATAGATGAAATATCCATTCCTTTAATATACTTCAACATACCCTGTCTCCTCATTTAAATCCTTTGAAAATTTTAATAGTAATTTTTATCTTAGAAACCGTTTGCGCAACCGTTTGCTCATCTGTGTTTATAGTAACAATCATTTCGAAGAAAGTCAATGAAAATACAGCAAAAACCATATGCGCGTTTTTAACGAATTTACATTTTCATTTTTATATAATTTTTTCAATATTTATCATTTTGAGAGTAATATAGTGCAAAAAAATCGAAATTCTTTCTATTTTCGAATATTTTAGTTTTGCACTCATGTGGGTTCAGACCTTTTGACCTTGGTATCATTCTACATTAATTCACAAATTTATCACATTTAGATAACAATTGAAACACAAATTACCTTTATATTTAAGGCATAAAAAAATTGGATGCCAGCGCATCCGATTAAAAAAAGCAAAGCTTTTTGATTAAATAATTTACGCTGCTGCAATTTCCTATAAAGTAAAAAATCATATGCTAACGCATCTGATTGCAAGAATTTGCTTTTGCAAATTCTTGATTAACTATCACTAATAAAAAACACTCACTCTATACAGAAAGAAGGTAATTTTATGTATGATAATGAAAACACAAACAACCAGAATGAAGAAGCTTATACAGGCAATAATGGAATAAATCTAAACACAAATATACAGAACAGCACAAATCCTACCGAAGCCAATCCATACAATAATGTAAATAATGGTTCTGCAAATAATTCAAATTCTAATAACAGATATCAGGAATATTTTTACTCAGCTGGAAATGCAAACACTCCTAATGGATACAATAATCCTAATATGAATTATTACAATCAACATTCAAATCAGGGAAGAGCAAAAAAACCTAAAAAGCCTAAAAACCCAAATGGTCTGGGTAAAAAAATGGTTTCCGTAGCCTGTCTTGGACTTGTATTTGGATTAACAGCGGGTGCAGCTTTTTGTGCTCCTGCATATATTTCAAATCTTGAGTTAAAGCAGACCAGATTAGAGCTTGAACAGTTGAAAAAGGATTTAGCTGCCGAACAAAACACACAGCTTTCCTTTGGAACTACCAAAGATTCTATTTCAAATAGCAGCAACACCAATACAACTATATCAACAGATAACATTACAGCAATAGCTAACAGCTGCCTTCCAAGTGTAGTATCCATAACAAACAAAGGTATTACTGGGGTTCGCACAATGTTTGGTACTTATCAGCAGGACAGTGAGAGTTCCGGTTCAGGAATAATAATTGGTGAAAATGAATCTGAACTGCTTATCGTTACCAACTATCATGTAATTTCAGGCAGCAATGAACTCAGTGTTGTATTCAGCTATGACGAAGACAGCGATAATCCTTCTCTTGTAAGTGCTAAGGTTAAAGGCTATGCTGCCGACAAGGATCTTGCTGTTATAGCAGTCTCACTAAATGATATAACTGATGATATGAGATCCAAAATAAAGGTTGCTACAATCGGTAATTCTGCAAATCTTGAGCTTGGTCAGCAGGTAGTAGCAATTGGTAATGCATTGGGCTATGGTCAGTCAGTAACGACAGGAATAATCAGTGCCCTTAACAGAGAGGTATCTGTTTCTGATGAAAAGGGTGGCTCTATAACAAACAAACTTATCCAGACTGATGCTGCCATAAATCCGGGTAATTCAGGTGGAGCACTTATTAATATGAATGGTGAACTTATAGGTATCAACTCTGTGAAGGTTGCTTCAAGCTCTGTCGAGGGTATGGGATATGCAATTCCAATATCCGATGTAGAATCAATTATTAAAGAGCTTATGCTTAAAGAGACAAGAGATGTTGTTGATGAGGATAAGCAGGGATATCTGGGCATTGCAGGCACTGATGTTACAAGTGATATTGCAAGTACTTATGACATGCCTGTCGGTGTATATGTAAGCAATATTTATGAAAATTCTCCTGCTGCCAAAGCCGGTATCATAAAAGGCAATATCATAACAAAGTTTGATGGTCAGACTATAAGTACAATGTCTGAATTAAAATCACTTCTCACTTATTATGAAGCAGGTGAAACTGTTAACGCCGTAGTAATGGTTCAAAAAGAAACCGGATATTCAGAAAAGACTGTATCCATAACTCTTGGAACTAAAGATATATTTGGCGATGATGCAAAAGAAAATGAAACTAACCAGAATAATTCCGAACAAAAACGTATGCCGGATAACAATTCAGAATACTACTATGATCCTTTCTCATGGTGGCCATAAGAAAATAGGATGTCCGGCATAAAACTACTTTTCTTTCACTTTTCTCATACTAAAATTAAGCAGGTTATATTAACCTGCTTAATTTTTATGTATACATTTTTCTATAAATTTGGTATAATTAACTCATATTTTTTGATAACACTTTGCTACATTAATGTAATGCACTCATGGGATTATTTAATAAAAATATTTTCGTGTAGAGGAATGGAGGAATAACTATATGAGCAAAAAGAAGGTTGTAGTAGCTCTTGGAAAAGATGCCCTTGGCTCTACTATACTCAAGCAAAAGGATGCTGTAAAAAATACGGCAAAGGCTCTTGCAAATCTTGTTGAAGCAGATTACCAGCTTACAATCACACACAGCAATGGTCATCAGGTCAGCATGATACATAAGGCAATGACTGAACTAAGACGTATTTATATTGACTATACACCGGCTCCAATGTGTGTATGCTCTGCAATGAGTCAGGGTTATGTTGGATATGATATACAGAATTCATTAAAATCTGAATTGCTTATGAGAGGCATATCAAAGCCTGTAAGTACAATTCTTACACAGGTAACTGTAGATCCTTATGATGAAGCTTTTTATGAACCAAAGAAAGCTATTGGAAGATATATGTCAAAAGAGGATGCTGACATAGAAGTAAACAAAGGAAATTATGTAATAAAGCAGGAGGAGGGCTACAGACGTATTGTTGCTGCACCTAAGCCTATTGATATTGTGGAAATAGAATCTATCCGTACACTTGCAGATGCTGATCAGGTGGTTATAGCATGTGGTGGCGGCGGTATTCCTGTTATTGAACAGCAGCATATCCTCAAGGGAGCTTCAGCAGTTATCGAAAAAGACAGTATCGCCGGAAAACTTGCAGCTGATTTAAAAACAGATGAGCTTCTTATTCTTACAGATGTAGATTATGTATGTCTTAATTATGGTAAGGAAAATGAAGAGCCTATCAAAAACATGACAGTAGCTGAAGCCAAAAAATATATTGAAGAAGGTCAGTTTGGTGAGACAGATATGCTTCCAAAAATAATGGCTGCTATATCTTATCTTGAAGCAGTTCCAACCGGAAAGGCAATTATCACTTCACTTAACAAAACAAGAGACATGATAAACGAAAAAGTAGGTACAGTTATCAATGCATAATAATAGAAATAATAATGGAGAGCTTTTGCTCTCCATTATTATTTCTATTATTATGCATTAACAATTAATTTCTCATGAAGATTCATATAGAAATCTTCAATCTCATTATTTATCTGGAAATTATTTTTCTGAAGCAAACCAATATATTCATTTACCACCTTACCCAGACGACTATCCGGATTTGCTGTTGCAAACTGCTGATAATACTGTAATGCATCCTTATCTACAACATCTGCGGTATCTCCCTTATAAAAATGTTCAATTCCATTTGCTTTATCATATCCACCGGTAATAGCATTAGTTGCTATCTCCTCATATATGCGTGAGGCTGCCTGCGTAGTTGTATTGTTTGGATATTTATCAATATGATGTTCAAACAACAATGCTCTCTCAAGCATTTCTGACAAAGTCATATTTATCATCTTTCTGTTTTCTGTATCTGACATTGCCATAGAAGGAGTATCTGCCTCCAGCTTCATAAGGTCCGAAAATGCTATCATATCTTCTGACATATACTGTCTTGTATTTTCAAGCCTTGTAAAATCAATATCTCTGACATCATTACCAAAGTCCAGCAATCCCCTGAAATAATAATCCATATCAGACTCTGTGGCATTTGCAGCATTTGTATTTATATAATCGATTATCTCTGATGTATCACTTGCATTCCCCAGCATGTTATCATATCCCTGTGTTCCAATATACTCTGTTGAACTCATATTGTCTGATGTTTCATTAGTCTGTGAATCAGTTTCCTGATTTATTTCAGTTCCGGTTAATGGATCCGTATTCTCATTCATATTGTTATTGTTGTTATTTCTTCCACAGGCACATAATGAGAATACACACATTGATGCTAACAAATAAGTTACTAATCTCTTTTTCATATTTTCCTCCACTTTTTATTCTAAAAAATTTTTCTTTTCAGTAAAAAGTTTTCCCATAAAAAAATTTTTTATTCAAAATTATATGCCGGCAATAAATTTGAAAACTCCGGAAATATTTAGCATACCATAACCATATGCTCTGTCCGGATAACTGATGTAGCTTTGCCTCGTAGCCCCTCTGATAAGATAATTTTTTATATTAAGCGAACTGACAAGTATGTCATTTTTCCTGACCACTGCCCACTCCATAAGCAGTGCACAGCCGCCTGCTGTTATCGCTGCTGCCACACTGGAACCACTTCTTACTCCGTATGGGGTTGATACATTTGTCCCCGGTGCAGATATATCAGGTTTTACAAAGCAAATAACAGCATAACCTCTTCCCGAAAAGATACTTACACCTCGACCTGCCTCCTGATATGTAGCTGTTGTAACTGCACTATATGTGTATGCAGGCTCTGTAATTGTTGTATATGGTGACGCTTCCAGAAAAAAGGTATCACTAATCAAAAACTGTGTAATAGGAAGCCACATATCAAATACACTATTCTGAATATTCTCTGATGTGTTTGTTTCAGCATTTACACGAATAGTCCATACTCCCTGAGAAGGCTGAATAAATCTGAAACGTATCAATTCAGCTCCTGAGGTCTGCTCAACTAAAAGTGAATCCAATATTATTCGTGTCTGTTCGAATACAAATGTAAATTCCTGTGGAAGTGCAACTCTGGGGTTTTCCCACCGGATACTCTCTCCACTCGGTGAGCGAATTGTCACACCAAAGAAATATGGAGCCTGCCCCCACAAATCAAGTACAAAGCCTTTTTCTCCACTTCCTACCCTTAACTCAACATCTTTATACCCCTCTTCTAATGAAATCTCACCGCGATAGTGATGTGAAGCATTTCCCTCATTACCCCCACCAATCACAAAAACTCTGCTTTTCATACGACTGAGCATCTCTATGTATGTACCCAAAGCACCTGAACCTGAATGATCTCCAAGACTGGTACCAATCCCCAGACATATCACTACCGGAAGTGACAAGGGTCTGACAAACTGCTGAACATATTGAATTGCCTGAATTATATCTGTTTCACTATAGCAGGCAACACCTTCAGGTACACTATAATATTCTCTCAAATATGGCTTTATTTCCTTTAACTTGACTACAACTATTTCTGACTGTGGAGCAGCACCAACAAAAGTACCTCTTGAATCGGATATACGACTGCCAAGTGCTACTGCTGCCATCACACTGCCATGTCCAACCGTATCTGTACTAGGAACAATTTCGAGTGGAGTTTCACTTGACAGAGCATTATCAATATCGTCTTTAGTATATTCTGTGCCATATTCAAATCCCTGTGGTGGCTCTTTTTCCTGTATGGTCTGATCCCATATTGCAAGTATTCTGCTCCTGCCTGCAAAATCCCGAAACACCTCATCCTGATATCTTATTCCGGTATCTATAAAGGCTATAATCGTTCCCTGACCACTAAGACTAAGTGGTGGCTGTTGTACAGACAATATACCTGCTTCATCAAGGCTAAGTGTATTAAGTGAATTAACAACCGGATTACCCGCTTCAAGCTGCATAAGTCCATAACATTTTGGAATAAAAGAATAGCCTGCCTGTGATAAATTAATCGCAGGCAGGCTTGACTTATTTATATATACTATTCCTAAATCGTCATCAACCTTATGATAACATATATCTTGCGAAAATCCATTAGCAGAATCCGGTGATATGACATAATCAACTATCAAATCCCTATAATCATTAGAAAGTATCTTTTCTCTGCAATCCATACAATAACCCTTAACAATACAAAATCAGTATTTATAATATGATGCCACTGCCAAAAATATTCATAATAATAATTCACTAATTAACTAATCATCAAAATCACTAAATATATTAACGGCTGATGAACCATATATATAATAAGAGAAAAACGTCCCAATATACCAACCCCGGGGAAAATGGACTTTGATAATGATTTTAAAAAACCTGATTTTTCCAAAATATTATACAAAAAATATCCTGCCATAAACAGAAACAGCCATGGAAATAATGAATAATAGTCTGTTGAAAAAAATCCTCTATTTGGAAATCCTAAATATGTTGTAAATAAATTGTCATAAAAAAACTGTGGAACTTTTACTAATCTTATACTTTCAAAGCCAATCCATCCACTATTTATATCTCTTGAAATAAAGAACAATGCCAGACTTAGGGCTAATCCCACGCCTGCCTTGCATTTTCTCAAAAATTTATCAAAAGGTATCATTATAAGCATTGCCGAACCAATAAATGTCAATACACCAAAAATCACTCTGTTTTGCGGCATAACCAAAAGGGTTACAGCTGTCACTAAAAGTCCTGCCATGAAAACCGTTATGCTCCGCTTTAACCTGTGTCTGCCAAGCTGCCAGCAAAAACCGGACAACAATATAAATGTCCAGCCTATACTCTGCTGCCAAATATATCCTGGTGCTTCATTATACCACTTTATATCTTTTCCCAATATGAATACAATATCCCACATAGCATGATAAAAAATCATACTAATAAGCGTTATACCTCTGATATCATCCAACGCATAATATCTTGTTCTGTCTGTTTCCACTATTTACAACTTTCCTCCTTATATTAACCCTTGTATTTCCTATTGTTTTATGTCAATAGGTGTGTTAGACTAATCATAAATCATCTTTGGACTATAGTGCAACATTTTTCAAAGTAACGATTTATGCAAACAATTTTGCAAAAGGAGGAAAATATGAATAATTATAGCAATGGGACAAACCAAAATAACAATTATAGTTACAATTATCAAAATAGTAATTATACAAATGGTTATCCAAATGACAATTTTTACAATGACTATGCCTATCAGGCTGCTAAACTCAATCTACGTGAAACACTTGCACAAGAGGTTGTAGCAAAATCATTTATGTTTATGCTAATAGCACTTTTGATTTCTACAGTTGCTGCTCTTACTACTTCACCTTTTATGGTATTAAATCTCATGAGTGGTGGCGGATTTCTTTTATTAGTAGTTGCTGAGCTTGTAATTGTGTTTGTTTCAAACAGAGCCATCAGAAAAAATAATCCTGTTCTTGCGGGTGTATTATTTGCAATCTATTCGTATATAAACGGTGTTACCTTATCTGTAATATTCCTTGCATATAGTGGAACTACTATTATTTCTGCATTTGCTGTTACTGCTCTTACTTTTGGTATTATGGCAGTATATGGGCTTGTTGCCAAGAAGGATCTTACAAAAATAGGTAATATGCTTTTAATGGCACTCATTGGAATACTTATTTCAAGCTTTGTAAATATAATAATATTTAGAAGCAGCATGTTTGACACTGTCATTGATGCAGTTGTTATTCTTGTATTTATAGGTATCACAGCCTATGATACTCAAAGAATCAAAAAATCTATTGCAATATCAAATGACAATAATGTATTGTGTCTTTCATTGAATGGCGCATTCCAGTTATATCTTGATTTTATCAATATCTTCTTAAGAGTTTTAAGCATACTTGGCAGAAGAAAATAGAAAAAAATGTGCATGCCAACGCATGCACATTTTTTTATTTTATGATTTCCACACTATAATATTGTGATTCAAAGTCATCTTCTATACCTTCTGTGACATAAATATGTTCATTTGAATCCATCAATATCATATCAAATTCTGTTTTGTGTTTTCTCCAGTATTCCTGTGCTTTTTCATTTCCCATTATAAATAGTGCTGTAGATAATGCATCTGCCTTAGTTCCATCATTACATACTACTGTAACTGATATAAGACCACTATCAGCAGGAAGCCCTGTATCAGGATCAATAATATGATGATATTTTTTCCCATTCTTTTCAAAAAATCTTTCATATCCGCCCGATGTTATGACACAAGTGTCATTTACTGACAATATTCCCATATACTGTGCACTATCGCAAGGACTTTTTACAGCTACCTTCCATTTACTTCCATCCAATTTACTGCCTACAGCCTTAACATTTCCTCCTAAATTTAAGATTGCACTTTTAATACCGTATTGCTGCATAATCTCAGCGACCTTATCAGATGTATATCCTTTGGCTATACCACCAAAATCAATCTCAACCTCATCAGGAATACTTAATTTATGAGCAGCTTCATCATATTCTATCCTAGTATAATCAACACGCTTAATTAATTCTTTGATTTCAACTGAATCGGGAACTCTATACTCACCACTTCCAAATCCCCATGCACGCATTACCGGATATATAGTTATATCAAAAGCCCCCTGAGTAGATTTACTTATTTCATTTGATTTACTAATCAAATATGCAGTCTCATCTGATATATTGACTGATTTAGTTTGATTTATTCGGGCTATTTCACTATCCGTTTTTTCAGTAGAAAGCATATCCTCTAAACGACAGATTTCATCTATTGCTTTATCTGCTGCCTTTTTGCTATTCCATCCGTATGCAGTAATCTCCATATAAGTATCCATTGCAAAAATGCTTCTTTGTGTGCATTTATTTATACTCAAAAAACAATAAGCCGCTATTATCATAACTGTGATAACAGCAGCTAACTTTAATATTCTACTATTTTTGAAATTCATTAATCTCTTACCATTCAATTCTATAATTTCTGTTAAACTCTTTAACATAATCTGCAATAGTGTCAAGTGCCCACTGTTCCTTTTGAGGCTCACGGTCACATACACTTATAAGTGTGTATATTGGTGCAAGATATTGTATAGAGAGTATTCTTACATCTGCCGGTCTCATTTCCAGATTATTTTCAAAATCCAGCTTAAGCATTCGCATATGTCTTTCATAGCCTTCATTACTTGCCTCAATTATAGATTCAAAAAGCTCCTGTTTGCCGGCATAATGTTTATATAAAGCCGGTGCACTTACATTTACTGCTTTTGCAATCTGCCCAACACTTACAGCCTCATAACCTTTCTGTGCAAATAATCTTAATGCTTCTATCAAAAATGTATCCTTGGTACTCTTTTTATTTTCTTCTTCCTGTATCATACAAAACCTCATTACAATAAATTTGAGCAAGCTCATGTGGGTGAATGACCTTGAGACTCTAGTATCATTATATTGTAATAGCAATTAATGGTCAATACTTTAGTACTAATTTTGATATTTTCATCTATACATAATACTTATTTAGCTGTCTATATATAAAAATAACTGAATTATTCTTATACAAACTGTAATAAATCTACAACTGCAAAATATTAAATCAGTCCATTAGA
>JAFPAQ010000163.1 GCA_017424235.1 Lachnospiraceae bacterium
ATTTTAAAGATCCGGTAGCAGTAGAACATATAAAGGCACATGCAGGTATAGATATTGGAGATACATTGATTGGAATGCATCTAAAAGACGTGGCTGTTCCTGTTAGAATAGAGCATCCATTGATTGGAAATGCACATATTGTATGTGCAAGAACAAGAGCTAAATATATTGGTGGAGAAAGAGCACATTATAATGATATATTGAATTAATATCATATCTCAAAAAAGTAAAAAATCCCTTTTCTAAATTATATATTATATGATATAATTTAGATGACTATATGATAAAGTGAGAAATTGTAAATGTCAGATAAGCAGGAATTTGTTGAAGAATCAGTTACAGATTATGAAACAGAACAGACTAATGATGAATTAAAGAAGAATATTAAAGAATTATCCGATGTAAACAGATTGTCAAAAATAAAAATGAAAAATGTATTCATTTTGAGTATGATGTTCTTTTTGTCATTAACAAGTTTGATAATGCTTTTCTTATTAATAGGTTTGTATTTTCAAATAGATGGAATAAAACAGGAAATTCATATTATTAAAGATACGGAAGCTACTATTAATACCGAGTTATCTAATTCTGCAAACAGTAATGTACAGGTTGATACTGATGCACAGCTGGTTGATGAGTTAGAGAATAAAGTATTATGGGATGATAATCATTTGACAGAGAATGTTCAAAGTGATTCAGCAATAAGAAGAGTGTATTTGACATTTGATGATGGTCCGAGTCCAAATACTGATGCTATTTTAGACGTTTTGGATCAGTATGGTGTAAAAGCAACATTTTTTGTTGTAGGTAAGCAAAATTACAATTCACAATATAAGAGAATTGTAGATGACGGTCATACATTAGGAATGCATTCGTTTAGTCATAAGTATAACGAAATATATGATTCAGTAGAAGCATATGCTAATGATATTTCAAAATTGCATGACTATTTATATGAAATGACAGGTGTTGATTGTGATATTGTGAGATTTCCAGGTGGAAGCAGTAATACGATTAGTAAGGTTGATATGAAAGAGTTAATCAACTATTTGAATGAGGAAGATATGCTATTCTTTGACTGGAATGTTTCAAGTGGTGATGCACTGGGGAAAAATGTCAGTGCAGACAAGATTGCTTCGAATGTACTTGATAATGTAAATAAATATAAAAATGTTATCATATTATTTCATGATGCGGCAGGTAAACAATCAACAGTTGAGGCTTTGCCAAAAATAATAGAGACAATTCTCGAATCATCAGATACAGTTTTATTACCTATATCACGAGATACATTTCCGGTGCAGCATTTGCATTGACCTAATGACATTATAAAAAGTATCTGTGATTAGTTTATACTGTTAAGTACTTAGTTATGAACAGTTACATTTGCAGAGATTAATGTTTGGTATATGATTACAAATGTGTATGTAAGTCACAAAACAAAAAAGAAAGTTTGGAGGAATTTATAATGGGTTTTTTTCAGGATTTAAAACAGGATTTATCACAGGCAGTTAATGATTTAGGACCGGCAGAGGATGAGGAAAGCTTAGAATTGGACAATATTGATGATACACTTACATCTTCTGATGATTTATTTGGAGATTCTGAAGGTGGTGATATTGCTGATCTTGAAGCTATGCTTGAGCAGGAGGTAGAGGCTCTTAGTAACAAGTCATCAGATTCTTTAGATGATTTATTTAATAGCATAGAAGAACCGGCTCCTGTAAAAGATATTGATTCATTACTTGGGGATTTGGATGAAGATTTTGAGGCGATGCTTGAAAATCCAACAAATGATATTGATTTAAATGACAATGAGCAGGGTTCTGAAAAAGAATTATTTATAGATGAAAGTAGTGATAATATACCTGTTTTAGATGAAGCAGATGATTTATTATCAAAGGAAATGGACTCATTAGATAATCTTTTTGCAGACACACCGGTTATGGTTGAAACTCCGGATTTGTTTCCAGATACAATTTCAGATTTAAATTTGGAAGATACTATTGATTTACCAAAAGATAATGAATCAACAGATGGTGTAGATCCATTAGATAATCTTTTTGCAGATGCACCAGTTATGGTTGAAACTCCGGATTTATTTACAGAAGAACCGGCAGTGGCTGAGACAGCAGACATATTTGCAGAAGAGCCGGTAGTAGAAGAATCAGTAGCCGAGACAGCAGACATATTTGCAGAAGAGCCGGTAGTAGAAGAACCAGTAGCTGAGACAGCCGATTTATTTGCAGAAGAGCCGGTAGTAGAAGAACCGGCAGTGGCTGAGACAGCAGATTTATTTGCAGAAGAGTCGGTAGTAGAAGAACCGGCAGTGGCTGAGACAGCAGACATATTTGCAGAAGAGCCGGTAGTAGAAGAACCGGCAGTGGCTGAGACAGCCGATTTATTTGCAGAAGAGCCGGTAGTAGAAGAACCGGCAGTGGCTGAGACAGCAGACATATTTGCAGAAGAGTCGGTAGTGGAAGAACCAGTAGCCGAGACAGTGGATTTAGCAGAAGAAATAAATACAGCACAAGCAAATACAGGGGTATCAGTGGAGGAAGTAGAAATGGCTCAGGCAGAAGAAGTTGTTACTAATTCAATAGAAAATGCAACTGCACCAGTTACATCAACAGCTGTAATTACAGAGGGTATGACGATTACTGGTGATATTAGTAGTACAGGAAACATGGACTTAAGTGGATGTGTAAATGGTAATATTGATATTCAGGGTAAATTGAACGTTACTGGTAATATAAATGGTAATTCTTCAGCAGCAGAAGTATATGTAGAAGCAGCACAGATTAGTGGTGAATTAAAGAGTAAAGGTAGCGTAAAGATAGGACAGAATTCAGTTATTATAGGTAATATTTTTGCTACAAGTGCTGTTATCGCAGGTGCTGTTAAAGGTGATATAGATGTACATGGACCGGTTATTTTAGATTCAACAGCTATTGTAATGGGTAATATTAAGTCTAAATCAGTACAGATTAATAATGGTGCTGTTATTGAGGGTATGTGCTCACAGTGCTATGGCGAAGTTAATCCTACATCATTCTTTAATGATGTTAAGAAAAATAGAAAATAATGAGGTTATTGTATAATGCAGAGAATTTTATTAAAATTAAGCGGTGAAGCCCTTGCTGGCGAAAAAAAGACAGGGTTTGATGAACCAACAGTTGTAGCTGTAGCACGTCAGGTTAAAGAGATTGTTGACAGTGGTGTTCAAGTTGGTATTGTTATTGGCGGTGGTAATTTCTGGAGAGGTCGTACAAGTGAAACAATTGATAGAACAAAGGCTGATCAGATAGGAATGCTTGCCACAGTTATGAATTGCATTTATGTATCTGAGATATTCAGATTTGTTGGAATGGGTACAAAGGTGTTTACTCCATTTCAGTGTGGGGCTTTTACAGAACTTTTTTCTAAAGATGCTGCTGTAGGTGCATTAAATGAAGGTAAGGTTGTATTCTTTGCAGGTGGAATTGGTCATCCATATTTCTCAACAGATATGGGAACGGTACTTAGAGCTATTGAAATTGAAGCTGATATGATATTATCAGCACGTGCTGTTGATGGTGTGTATGACTCAGATCCAAAGCTTAATAAGGATGCTAAAAAGTATGACACAATTCCTATTAAGGAAATTGTTGATAAACAGCTTGGTGTTATGGATTTAGCTGCAGCAGTGCTTTGTATGGAAAATAGAATGCCAATGACTATATTTGGTCTTAATGAACAGGATAGTATTATCAATACTGTAAAGGGTAAGTCTAAAGGTACTATTATTACAGTATAACAATATAAATTAATCAGATGAATGAGAGGAATATAAAAAATGGATACAAGAGTAAAAGCATATGATGAAAAAATGCAGAAGGCATATAACTTTTTATTATCAGACTATCAGTCAATTCGTGCCGGAAGAGCTAACCCTCATGTACTTGACAAGATAAAGGTTGATTATTATGGAACACCTACACCTATTCAGCAGGTTGGTAATATTACAGTTCCAGAAGCTAGAATGATTCAGATTGCACCTTGGGAGAAGAGCCTTATCAAAGAAATTGAGAAGGCTATTATGACTTCTGATGTTGGAATTACTCCAAGTAATGATGGTTCGGTTATTCGTCTTGTATTCCCGGAGTTAACAGAGGAAAGACGTAAAGATTTAGTAAAAGACGTTAAGAAAAAAGGCGAGGAAGGTAAGGTCGCAATCAGAAATATCAGACGTGAAGCAAATGATGCATTCAAAAAGCTTGCAAAAACAGAAGTTTCAGAGGATGAAATAAAAGACTTGGAAGATGAAATTCAGAAGATTACTGACAAATATATTAAAGATATTGATAAGGCTATAGAAGAGAAATCAAAAGAGATTCTTACTGTATAGCATGATTAATATAAAGGGGACACATTGCATATAAATGTGGTGTCCCTTTTTATACTATTAGGAATAAGTACATTAAGTATATAATGGAGGATTTTAGATGAGTGTACCAAATCATGTAGCAATTATTCTTGATGGAAATGGCAGATGGGCAAAGGCTAAGGGTTTGCCACGTACAGCAGGACATGTGCAGGGTGCTAAGACAGTAGAAGATATATGTGAGATTGCTTATAATATGGGGATAAATTATCTTACGGTATATGCATTCTCTACTGAGAATTGGAGCAGACCTAATGATGAAGTAACTGCATTAATGAATTTACTTCGCAGTTATATGAAAAATGCAATAAAGCGAGCACAAAAAAATAATATGTGCGTAAGAGTAATTGGTGATAAGAGCAAACTTGCTCCGGATTTAATTGAAAAAATTGATGAATTAGAAGCTATTACAAAAAATAATACGGGATTGCATTTTCAAATAGCTATTAATTATGGTAGCAGAGATGAGATTACAAGAGCTGTGAGAAAGCTCTCTGAAAAAGTTACAAAGGGTGAATTAGCTCCAGAAGATATTACAGAAGAAAGGATAGCAGATGAATTAGATACCGCAGGACTTCCTGATCCTGATTTGATGATCAGGACATCAGGTGAACAAAGAATATCTAATTTCTTATTGTGGCAGTTAGCATATTCAGAATTTTATTATACTTCTGTACCATGGCCTGATTTTAATAAGGCAGAGCTTCAAAAGGCTGTTGAGGCTTATGAGAACAGAGATAGACGATATGGTCGTGTTAAGGAGGAATAGAGATGGCTTCCAGGGTAAAAGGAAAGATAAGCATGGAAAGAACAGTAAGTGCTTTGATATTAGTTATTATTGCCTTAGCAACTATTTTACCAGGAGGAGCGATTCTTGCGATAACATTATATGTTATTTCATTAATTGGTTTTACAGAACTTACTAAAGCATGTGGTATTAGAAATGATAAAAAAACCAGTGGGCTTGAAATAATGGGGGTTATTGCAATATCATGTTATTATTTACTGATCTATTTTGCACAGACTCCAACCTATTTTATGATTGCAGTTATTTTATTCCTTGTAGCACTGATGTTTGTTTATGTTTTTAGTTTTCCTAAGTATAATGCTAATCAGGTTATGTCTGCATATTTTTCACTGATATATTGTCCTGTAATGCTTTCATTTGTTTTTTTGACAAGAGAATTGGAAAATGGAGTTTATCTGGTATGGATGATTTTTATTAGTTCATGGATATCGGATACATGTGCTTATCTGGTAGGAGTACTGTTTGGAAAGCATAAGCTTGCACCGGTTCTTAGTCCCAAAAAGTCTATAGAAGGTTCTTTGGGAGGAATAGCAGGAGCTGGTATAGTGGGTGCAATATTTGGATATTTTCTTGATATTGTATTAGGCGGAGAAAGCTATGTTATCCTGTTGGTAATTGTAGGCTGTGTAGGTTCAGTTATATCTCAGGTGGGAGATTTGGCTGCTTCAGCAATAAAGAGAAATCATGAGATAAAAGATTATGGAAAATTAATTCCTGGTCATGGTGGGATTATGGACAGATTCGACAGTGTTATTTTTACAGCACCTATGACATATTTTCTAATAATCTTATTACGATAGAAAAAAGATATCTTAAAAGAGAATTATTTAAAAGGAAATGAGGCAAGTATGAAAAAAATAGCAATTCTTGGATCGACAGGCTCGATTGGTACACAGACTTTGGATATAGTAAGGGATAATCCTGATTTGGAGGTAGTCGGACTTGCAGCAGGCTCTAATATTGAATTAATTGAAAAACAAGTGAGGGAATTTAAACCGAGGCTTGTTTCTCTTCAAAGTGAAAAAGCATGTGAAGAATTGAAAATCAGATTGGCAGATATGGATGTAGAGATTATTCCGGGAATGGAAGGTCTGATTGCTATTGCTGAAATGGAAGAATCTGAAATAATGGTAACTGCGATTGTTGGAATGATAGGAATAAGACCAACAATTGCTGCGATAAATAAAGGCAAAGATATCGCATTGGCAAATAAGGAAACTCTTGTTACAGCAGGTCATATTATTATGAAACTTGCTGCTGAAAAGGGGGTATCCATTTTGCCTGTGGATAGCGAACATAGTGCAATTTTTCAGTCTATTCATGGAGAGAATAAGGACAGAATAAGCAAGCTGATTATCACTGCATCAGGAGGACCTTTCAGAGGAAAAAGCAGAGAAGAACTTAAAAATGTAAGTCTTGAAGACGCTTTAAAGCATCCTAACTGGTCAATGGGAAGTAAGATTACTATTGATTCATCAACTCTTGTTAATAAAGGTCTTGAAGTAATGGAGGCTAAATGGCTTTTTGATATGGATTTGGATAAGATACAGGTTGTTGTTCATCCACAGAGTATTATTCACTCAATGGTAGAATTTGTTGATGGTGGAATTATGGCACAGCTTGGTGCTCCTGATATGAGACTTCCAATTCAGTATGCATTATTTTATCCGGACAGACGTCCAATGTCAGGAAAAAGAGTGGATTTTTATGAATTGGGTTCAATAACATTTGAAAAACCTGATATGGATACTTTTAAAGGATTAAGGCTTGCTATGCGTGCTGCAAAGGCTGGTGGAAGTATGCCAACAGTATTCAATGCTGCTAATGAAAAAGCTGTAAGTCTGTTTTTGAATAAAAAGATAAGATTTCTGGAAATTACAGAGATTATTGAAAGGTGCATGGATGCACATAAGATAATAGAAAATCCGGATATAGATTCAATTCTTGCTACTGAACAGGAGACTTATGAAATGATTTCTAAAAAATACATGTAAAAGGGTAACTAGTATGAAAAGAACTTCTAATCACTCAGAGCAAAGGCTCTTTCGCGAAGAAGTTCTATGTTTCATACTTGGAAAAAGCTAAAGCTTTTTCATTACTATTTGTAACTCTGCAAAGCAGAGTTATGCGGGATTAGTATGTATATTGCCTGGGTTGAATATAATATAAGGGAGAATTAACGGAGGTATTTATAAGGGATGCTTGTGACTTTAATAGTTTTTGTGATTGTATTTGGCGTAGTAGTCATTTCGCATGAACTTGGACATTTTATAATAGCTAAAATGAATGGTATCAGAGTAGTTGAATTTGCTGTGGGAATGGGACCTGAGCTTGTGAAATTTACAAAGGGAGATACACGATATGTATTAAGACTTCTTCCTTTTGGTGGTGCATGTGTTTTTGATGGAGAGGATGGAAACTTTCAAATCGATGATAAAGAAAAAACAATTACTGGGCAAAAAGAAAATTTAGAAGGAACATTTAATAATGCAAATGTGTGGGCAAGAATTTCTACAGTTCTAGCCGGCCCAATATTTAATATTATTCTTGCATATTTGCTGGCTTTGATAGTGGTAGGATATACAGGGTCTGTAACTCCTGTGATTTCAGGCATAACAGACGGATATCCTGCCCAAGAGGCTGGTATGCAGGCAGGAGATGTTATTACCAGAATAAATGGTGACAAAATATATCTTGCCAATGAAGTTACGATGGTGCCTCTATTAGACAAAGGTAAACCTGTTGAATTGGAATATAAGCGCGGAGATGATATTTTCAAGACCACAGTTACTCCAAAATTCAGTGAGGAAGATAACAGATATTATATTGGATTTTCAATAGGTGAGCATGTTGAGTGTAAGGGTTTTGATCTATTAAAATATAGTGCATATGAAGTAAGGTACTGGTTAAAGACTACAATAAAAAGTCTTAGTATGTTAGTTCAGGGAAAACTCTCAAAAGATGATTTGTCAGGACCGGTTGGAATAGCTAATGTTATAGATGAAACTATCGAGGTAGCAAAACCGTATGGCATATCAACAGTTGTTCTCACAATGATTAATTTTACAGTTTTATTAAGTGTAAATCTTGGAGTAATGAATTTGCTTCCAATTCCTGCACTTGATGGAGGAAGACTTATTTTCCTGATAATTGAAGTATTTCGTGGTAAGCCAATTCCACCGGAAAAGGAAGGATTTGTACACTTTATAGGATTTGTAGCCTTGATTATTCTTATGGTATTTGTTATGTTTAATGATATTACAAGAATTTTTAATAAATAGAAATATGAGTTGTAAGATTTACAGGTTATGGAAAGGTATGGTTGTTTATGTTTCGTGATTGTACAAAAGTGATTCATATTGGCAATAAGGTCATAGGCGGAGGCAATCCGATTATGATTCAGTCAATGACTAATACTAAGACGGATGATGTGAAGGCAACTGTAGAACAGATTATCCGATTGCAGGATGCAGGCTGTGACATAATTCGTTGTACAGTTCCAGATATGGAATCAGCAAAAGCTATTGCTGAAATTAAGAAAAATATTGAAATTCCAGTAGTTGCCGATATACATTTTGATTATAAAATGGCAATTGCTGCTATTGAAAATGGGGCAGATAAAATTCGTATTAACCCTGGTAATATTGGCAGCAGGGAAAAAGTTGCTGATGTTGTAAAGGCAGCAAAAGAGAGAAATATACCGATACGGGTTGGCGTAAATAGTGGTTCGCTTGAGAAAGATTTAGTGGATAAATATTTCGGAGTAACTGCTGAGGGTATAGTAGAAAGTGCACTTGATAAGGTAGGAATAATAGAAGATCTTGGGTATGATAATCTGGTTATCAGTATAAAGTCTTCTGATGTAATGATGAGTATAAAGGCACATGAGCTTTTGGCTGGAAAAACACCATATCCATTACATGTGGGAATAACAGAGTCGGGAACAGTTACAAGTGGAAATATAAAATCATCTATTGGTTTAGGAATAATATTAAATCAGGGAATTGGCGATACTATAAGAGTTTCACTTACCGGAGATCCTGTTGAAGAAATCAAATCGGCAAAGCTTATTCTTAAAACGCTTGGATTACGTAAGGGTGGAATTGAAGTCGTTTCATGTCCTACCTGTGGAAGAACCAATATTGATTTGATAGGTCTTGCAAATCAGGTTGAAAATATGGTCCAGGGATATGATCTTGATATTAAGGTTGCTGTTATGGGCTGTGCAGTCAATGGTCCTGGCGAAGCAAAGGAAGCAGATATTGGAATAGCAGGTGGAATAGGTGAAGGACTTCTTATCAAGAAAGGTACTGTTGTAAAGAAGGTTCCTGAAAGCGAATTACTTGCTACTTTGAAAAATGAGTTAGATAACTGGAATAATGTGTAAACTATTAGGTGTCAGAACCGATTTGGGTACTGGCACCTCAGTTTTGTATAAAGGAATGTGAGTAAATGGAAAAGAAGTTTTTTGATGTGTTTCCAAATCTTAAACTTGACGGGGTGCAAAAAGACCTTTTTGAGCAGGTAGTTGTAGAAAGAATAACTTCTACACGTCGCAAGGATATATTGAGAATTTATATAAAGAGTGAAAGACTGATTGAAAAAGATATAGTATATAATACTGAAAAAGAGATTAAAAAACAGTTTTTTCCAAAAGATGACATTTGTATAAAAATATATGAAAAGTTTGTTTTATCTGAACAATATACACCTGAAAAACTTATGGATATATACCGAGATTGTATATTATTGGAACTGAAACAATGTGAGCATATGCTATATACTATGTTCAGACAGGCAGATATACAATTTTCACAGGAAGATAAAATGCAGCTTGTGCTTGAGGACAGTGTTATTGCAAGGTCAAAAGAGGACGAGCTTATCTGTATTTTAGATAAGGTTATTAATGAAAGATGTGGCTTTAAGGTAAAATTTGAAGTCTTATATAAAGATGCTGCTACAAGTAAGTATAAAGAGGATGATGAAATAAGGATACAGAAAATCGTTGCAGGGATTACACAGCGATTGGCCGCCAATCAAAATAGCAGTGGTGGACAATACTCTGATTCGAATATGGTGGTTTCAAAAGATACTATTCCAAAAGAGAATGCTGCCGCAAAATCATTTGAAACTAATAAAAAGGCTGAGAAAAAAGCAGATAGTTCTGATAAAGATAAAAAAGTATCACCTGAAAAAAGCAATGAAAATAATTGGAAACCAAGAGGGGCAGAAGGTGGTTTTCAAAGAAGATTTCCTAAAAAATCAGATAATCCTGATGTTATATTTGGACGTGATTTTGAAGAAGAATCAATCCATATAGAAGAAATATGGGGAGAAATGGGTGAAGTAGTAATCAGAGGAAAGGTTCGTACTTTAGACCAAAGAGAGATTAGAAATGAAAAAACAATTGTAAGTTTTGAAATAACTGATTTTACAGATACAATAAAGGTAAAAATGTTCGTTCATAATGAACAATTGGAGGATATCTTAAAAGATTTAAAGGTGGGGGCTTTTGTAAAGGTAAAGGGAGTTACTGTAAATGATACTTTTGATAGAGAACTTACAATAGCCACAGTTATTGGTCTTAAGAAAATACCTGATTTTTCAAGTGTCAGAATGGATAACAGTGCCAAGAAGAGAGTGGAGCTTCACTGCCATACCAAGATGAGTGATATGGATGGAGTCTCAGATGTAAAGGATATAATAAAGAGAGCCAAAAAGTGGGGACATAAGGCAATTGCGATTACCGATCATGGATGTGTACAGGCATTCCCTGATGCCAATCATGCACTTGATCATGGTGATGATTTTAAAGTTATTTATGGTGTTGAAGGTTATCTTGTCGATGATTTGAAAGAGATTGTTACAAATGGAAGAGGACAGTCTCTTGATGAGACTTATGTTGTTTTTGACATAGAAACTACCGGATTTTCACCTGTGAATAATAAAATAATTGAAATAGGTGCAGTAAAAGTAACAAACGGAGAAATTGTTGATAGATTTTCAACATTTGTAAACCCCGAAGTGCCTATCCCGTTCGAAATAGAAAAGCTTACAAGTATTAATGACAGTATGGTAATGGAGGCTGATACTATTGAAACGGTTCTTCCTCAATTTATGGAGTTTATTGATGGAACGATTCTGGTTGCACATAATGCAAATTTTGATGTAAGCTTTATTCGGGAAAATTGTAAACGTCAGGATATAGATTTCGATTATACATATGTTGATACTGTTGCTATTGCAAGAACACTTCTTACCGGACAGGCAAAGTATACTCTTGATGCGGTTGCAAAGACTCTTGGAATTTCTTTAGACAATCATCACAGGGCAGTTGACGATGCAGAGTGTACAGCAGAGATATTTGTGAAATTTATAGCAATGCTTAAAAAAGATGATATTATGACGTTAAGTGAGCTTAATGAGCTTGGCAAGAAGAGCGTTGATGCTGTTCGTAAGCTTCACTCATATCATATTATTATTTTGGCAAAAAATCAGACAGGACGTATCAATCTTTATAAGCTGGTGTCAGAATCGCATTTGACATATTTTTATAAAAGACCATTAATACCTAAGAGCCTTATTGTTAAGTATAGAGAAGGACTTATAATAGGAAGTGCCTGTGAAGCCGGTGAGTTGTTTAGGGCAATGCTTGATGGTCAAAGTGATGAACAGCTGGCAAGAATTGTAGATTTTTATGATTATCTTGAAATACAGCCTATCGGAAATAATAGGTTTATGATTGAATCTGAAAAGCACAGAAATATAACTTCAGAAGAAGACCTGATAGCACTTAATAAAAAAGTTGTAAAACTTGGAGAGCAGTTCAATAAGCCGGTAGTGGGAACCTGTGATGTTCATTTTCTTGATCCGGAGGACGAAATATACAGAAGAATTATAATGACGGGAAAAGGATTTAAGGATGCCGATGACCAGGCACCTTTGTATCTTAGAACTACTGAAGAAATGCTTGATGAATTTGCATACTATTTAGGAAGTGAAAAGGCAGAAGAAATTGTTATCACTAATACTAATCTGATTGCAGATATGTGTGACAGAATTGCACCTGTAAGACCGGATAAATGTCCACCGGTAATTGAAAACAGTGACCAGCTGCTTACTGATATCTGTTATAGAAAAGCACATGAAATGTATGGAGAAAATCTTCCTGAGATAGTTGAAGCAAGACTTAAGAGAGAGCTTAATTCAATAATAAGTAATGGATTTGCGGTTATGTATATCATTGCACAGAAGCTTGTATGGAAATCAGTTGAAGATGGATATCTGGTGGGTTCAAGAGGGTCAGTAGGTTCATCCTTTGTTGCAACGATGGCAGGTATTACAGAGGTTAACCCATTAAGTCCGCACTATTATTGTAAGAAATGTCATTATAATGATTTTGATTCAGATGAAGTAAAAAAGTTTGCAGGTATGGCAGGTTGTGATATGCCTGATAAGAATTGTCCTGTATGTGGTGAAAAGCTGATAAAAGATGGATTTGACATTCCTTTTGAGACTTTCCTGGGATTTAAGGGAAATAAAGAGCCTGATATTGACCTCAATTTTTCAGGAGAATATCAAAGTAAAGCACACAAATATACTGAGGTTATTTTTGGATATGGCCAGACCTTCCGGGCAGGAACCATAGGTACACTTGCTGACAAAACTGCTTTTGGATATGTAAAGAACTATTATGAGGAAAGAGGAAAAAGTAAAAGAACCAGTGAAATAAACAGAATTGTAGAAGGCTGCGTTGGCGTAAGAAGAACAACAGGACAGCATCCTGGTGGTATTGTTGTTCTTCCGGTGGGAGAAGAAATATGCTCATTTACACCAGTACAACATCCGGCAAATGATATGACAACAGATACGATAACTACACATTTTGATTATCATTCTATTGACCATAACCTGTTAAAGCTTGATATACTTGGACACGATGATCCGACAATGATTCGTATGTTGCAGGATTTGACCGGAATAGATCCAACGACTATTCCGCTTGATGATCCTGATGTAATGTCATTGTTTCAAAATACCTCTGCTTTGGGAGTGACACCTGAGCAGATAATGGGTTGTAAGCTGGGAGCATTGGGAATACCGGAGTTTGGTACAGATTTTGCTATGCAGATGTTAATTGATACACAGCCAAAATATTTTTCTGATCTGGTAAGAATAGCGGGGCTTTCACATGGTACTGATGTATGGCTGGGAAATGCTCAGGAGCTTATTAAAAGTGGACAGGCGACTATTTCAACTGCTATTTGTACACGAGATGATATTATGACATATCTTATTGGTATGGGACTTGATTCGGAAGAGTCCTTTAAGATAATGGAAGCAGTAAGAAAAGGTACTGTTGCAAAGAAGAAATGTGCCAACTGGGATGAATGGAAAGCAGATATGATTGCACATAATGTTCCGGACTGGTATATATGGTCATGTGAAAAGATTCAGTATATGTTTCCTAAGGCACATGCTGCCGCGTATGTAATGATGGCGTGGAGAATAGCATATTGTAAAGTTAATTATCCACAAGCCTATTATTGTGCTTATTTTAGTATTAGGGCTTCCGGATTTTCTTATGAGATAATGTGTCAGGGAAAAGAACATCTCGAACGTATTATGGCAGACTATAAAAAGAGAAGTGATTCACTTACCAATAAAGAGCAGGATACTTTAAAGGATATGCGTATAGTTCAGGAAATGTACGCAAGGGGATATGAATTTATGCCACTTGACATTTTCAGGGCACATTCAAGAAATTTCCAGATATTTGATGGAAAGATAATGCCTTCTCTTAGTAGCATTGATGGACTTGGAGAAAAGGCAGCAGATGCTATTATGGAGGCGGCAAAAGATGGTCCATTCCTTTCAAAAGATGATTTTAGAATAAGAACCAAGGTATCAAAGACGGTCATCGAATTAATGTCAGATTTGGGATTGTTAGGCGATATTCCTGAATCAAATCAGATAAGTATATTTGATCTTGTATAGTAATGATGATGTTTAAAAGATTCTGAGAGTACATCATTATTAATAGGGTGGTAACACATTCCAAATTATGGGATTTGTTACCACTTTTTGTTTTATTATGAAAAAGTAATTATGTTCAAGGGTTATGTTGAATAAAAAATATTTTGCTAATATACATATATAGTGGTTGTGAAAAATGCGATGCTATATATTGTATATAAGACGCACAATTTTATTGATATTATTACAATAATGAGAATAGTCAAAAAACTTAAAATAATTGTATATTTATACTTGTTATTTTTATTATATTCATGTAGAATGTTAATTAGTGGTACAAAGTGGAACGAAGTGGCATTTAGTGGTGGTGATTGGATGTTTATGGGAGAGTATAATCATACAATAGACACTAAGGGCAGGCTGATTATTCCTTCTAAATTCCGAGAAACACTTGGAGACAGTTTTGTTGTGACGAAGGGATTGGATGGCTGCTTATTTGTTTACGATAACAACGAATGGGCTTCATTTGAAGAAAAACTTAAAACTTTACCACTTATGAATAAAGAATCACGAAAGTTCGTAAGATTTTTTCTTGCAGGTGCAACAGAGGCCGAAGTGGATAAGCAAGGTAGAATATTATTACCGGCAGTGTTGAGAGAGCATGCAGGACTTGAAAAAGATGTTGTGCTTGTAGGAGTTGGTGTCCGTATTGAAATATGGAGTAAAGAACGTTGGGATGAGGCATCAGAATATGATGATATGGACGAAATTGCAGGAAATATGTCATCCCTTGGATTGATGATTTAATATCTAAGGAATATGATATATGATTTGAAGGAGGCTAACAGGATAGACATTGGAATTTAAGCACAAATCAGTTTTGTTAGAAGAAACAATAGAGGCTTTAGATATAAAGTCAGATGGAATATATGTTGATGGCACACTGGGTGGTGGTGGACATGCTTATGAAGTATGTAAGCACCTGAGTGACAGAGGAAGATTTGTTGGTATTGATCAGGATGCTGATGCGATAAAGGCTGCCGGGAAAAGATTAGAAGAATTTAATGATAAGGTAACTATCGTTAGAAATAACTATTGCAATTTTCGACAGGTATTAAATGATCTTGGTATTAATGGTGTTGATGGTATTGTACTGGATTTGGGAGTGTCATCATATCAGCTTGATACAGTGGAAAGAGGTTTCACATATAATTATGATACTCCTCTTGATATGCGTATGGATCAGCGTCAGACTTTAACAGCACGTGATATAGTTAATGATTATAGCGAACAGGAGCTGTTTAGGATAATCAGAGATTATGGTGAAGACAAATTTGCCAAGAATATTGCAAAACACATCTGCAAGGCAAGACTTGAAAAACCTATAGAAACAACATTTGAACTTAATGAACTGATAAAAGCAGCCATACCTGCAAAAATGAGAGCTACAGGTGGTCATCCGTCTAAAAGAACTTTTCAGGCTATAAGAATTGAGTGTAATCATGAACTTGATGTATTAAAGAATTCTTTGGATGATATGATTGATGCACTAAATAGTGGTGGAAGATTATGTATTATTACATTTCACTCATTAGAGGACAGGATTGTTAAGAATATATTTAAAAATAAGGAAAATCCTTGTACATGTCCACCTGAATTTCCAGTGTGTGTATGTGGTAAGGTTTCTTGTGGCAAATCAGCTTTTCGTAAACCTGTGTTGCCATCAGAAGAGGAATTGCAATTTAATTCAAGATCCAAGAGTGCAAAACTAAGAGTTTTTGAAAAATATTGAGTTATAATGGATAGGGTATAATAAGTATAATAAGGAAGGAATTGAAGAAAAATGAGTTATGTAAATTCGTCAAACAAAGGCGCCAAAAGACGAATGAACAGGGAACATGAGATTTCAAATGATTATTATGTTGACGGCAATGCTGTTAGAAAGCTTGAGCAGGAGCATGATGATATAGAAGAGAGAAGAAGACAGGCTGAGGAAGATAGAAGGAGAGCTATTGCCTATGCCAATTCTGTTCATACTTCTGAAAATTTAAGAAGACGCAAAAGGAATAAAATAAAAACTGCACCAATGAATAAATTGTATGTTGGTGCCATGGTTGTTGCAGTTGCTGCTGTTTGCACTATTCTTATGGGGTATGTTAAATTGCAGTCAGATATCACAAACCATATTAATCAAATATCTAAACTTGAAAATGAATATAACGAGCTCAAATTATCGAATGATGAATTGTATACACAGATAATGAGCGATGTCGATTTAGAAGAGATACGCAGTATTGCAATTAATGAACTTGGCATGAAATATGCTAAAGAAGGACAGGTAGTTACTTATTCAAGTGAAGGTAATGATTTTGTACGTCAGTACAGTGATATTCCTAATACTGTAAACAAATAATAATTTATCAAAAATTTATGTAATATGTGAGGATTTATTTATGTAAATAAGTATATATTCCCTGTATATTTCAAAAGGTGATTTGATGACAAAAAAAAGAATTAAAAAGCAGTTACGTAAGGTGACAAAACAAAAGCTGGCGGTTGTGATAGTGTTCATACTGCTGGCTTTTGCAGGGTTGAGCCTGAAATTATATACAATTACCAGAGATAATCAGGTAAATTATCAAAGAAAAATTTTATCTCAGCAGAGTTACGATTCGATTACTTTGCCATATAAAAGAGGTACTATTACAGATGCAAATGGTACAATACTGGCAGTAAGTGAAAAAGTGTATAATGTAATATTGGATTGTAAAGTAATGTTGGATGATGAGAAAAATCAGGAGCCGACAATTACTGCATTGGTAGACTGTTTTGGACTTGATAGAACCGAGTTGAATAAATATGTTCAGGAAAATCCTAATTCACAGTATTATGTATTAAAGAAACAACTTGAATACAAAGAAATTGAACCTTTTTTAGATAGA
Organism: Lachnospiraceae bacterium; assembly: GCA_017424235.1. GTDB lineage: Bacteria > Bacillota > Clostridia > Lachnospirales > Lachnospiraceae > COE1. The sequence continues at coordinate 17,150 of JAFPAQ010000163.1, forward strand.
AAAAAGCAATACAATGCAGAAGTCAATTCCTATAATTCAACTGTATCAAAAGATGAAAAAATGGGTATTATAAGTGGAGTCTGGTTTGAAGACGAATATATTAGAAAATATCCTAATGGAACACTTGCATGTGATGTGATTGGATTTACAGGGACTGATAATAATGGTACGTATGGTCTTGAGGAATATTATAATGATGAATTAAATGGTAGAAATGGTAGAGAGTATGGTTATCTTAATGAAGATGCTATTCTTGAGAGAACCATAGTGCCAGCTACAGATGGTAATTCGCTGGTTACTACAATAGATGCCAATATTCAGGCAATTGTTGAAAAGTATCTGGATAAATTTAATACTGAATATCAAAACAAGGAAAGAGAAGGACTTGGTGCGTTTGATACGGGTTGTATTGTTATGAATCCTAAAAATGGTGAGATTCTTGCAATGGCGAGTTATCCAAATTTTGATTTAAACAATCCAAAGGATTTATCAAAATACTATTCTGAAGAGCAGATTGCACAGATGCTGGAAGATGAAACTTATTATGATACGCTTAATGCCTTGTGGAGAAATTTTTGTATTTCAGATACGTATGAGCCAGGTTCTACTGCTAAAGCACTTACATTAGCTACAGGTGTTGAAACAGGTGCAATAGTTGGCAATGAAGTTTATGAATGTCCTGGATTTCATGTTGTTTCAGATAGAACTATTAGATGTAATGTAAGATCGGGACATGGAGCACTTGATGTAAGTGGAGCACTTGAGCAGTCATGCAACGTTGCTTTTATGAAAATGGGAGATGCAATAGGTGTAAAACGGCTTATTGAATTTGAAAATATTTTTAATATTGGATTAAAAACTAATATAGATCTTGCAGGAGAAGCCAGAACGGCATCTTTAGTTTTTACTGAAAATTCAATGGGACCAACTGAACTTGCAACAGCATCATTCGGACAGGGCTTTAATGTAACTATGATTGAGATGGCGGCAGCTTTTTCGTCAGTTGTTAATGGCGGATATTATTATGAACCACATGTTGTCAGCAAGATTGTTAATTCAGAAGGAGATATAATTAGAAATATAGAACCCAGATTGTTAAAGCAGACTATATCTTCAAGTACCTCTGCTCAGATGAGAGAATATTTGCATGCAGTAGTTGCAGAAGGTACAGGTAAAACTGCACGTCCGGCAGGCTATGCAATAGGTGGAAAGACCGGTACTGCTGAAAAAGTTCCTCGAGATCATCAGCATTATGTAGTTTCATTTATTGGATTTGCACCTGTAGATGATCCACAGGTAGTTATATATGTTGTGGTAAATGAACCTAATGCAATAGGACAGGCACAGGCACATTCTACCTTTGCTACTAAAATAGTCCGGGATGTGCTTACGGAAGTATTGCCATATATGCATGTGCCAATTACAGAGGAAATGACTATTGCTGAACAGGAAGAACTTGATAATCTGCTTGGCGGAGCAGTACAAAATCCTGAAGAACAGGAAAATCAAGGAGATAATCCTGATGAAAATAATTCAGAAGGAGAGTCCGGAGATAATGAAGGCGCAATCAATAATTCACCTATATATGGTGTTGACCCGGAAACCGGTGAGCTTGTTGATCTTGTAACCGGAGAACCGGCTGAGATGGATTATGGAGCCGGAGAGGAGACAGATAATCCGGAAGGTGAAGACCAGAAACCAAAAGAAGAACAAAAAAATGAAGAAGTAAAACAGGAAAATTAATAATACATATCCCAGATGATGCTGTAATAAATTATATTAATTGTGTAAGTGATTAAGGCATAATATAAATGAATAATAAGAAGCATGATTTGGGATATTTTGTTTTTGAAAAAATATCTTTAAAAAAGATAAAAAGAGAAAAAAAGCAAAAAATAAATAAGCGAAAATTCAATACTTCAAATATTGGGGCAAGAAATAATACTTCGCAAAAGAAAAAAACTTTTTTGGTTTGTATATTATCAGTGATGGTAATGTTGTTGTTGATAATAAGGCTTGGTTTTTTGATGATAATGTGTTCAAAACATTATACGGAATTGGCAGATGTTCTTCACGAAAGAGAAAGAGATATAAAAGCGGCAAGAGGAAGGATAATAGATTCAACAGGGACAGTGCTTGCAGATAATAAAACTGTATGTACAGTTTCTGTTATCCATAGTCAGATAATGGAACCTGAAAAAGTCATAGAGGTATTGAGCAGTGAACTGGGGCTGTCAGATGAGTATGTTAGAAAAAGAGTTGAAAAGAGATCATCACGAGAGAGAATAAAGAGTAATATTGATAAAGCAATTGGCGATAAAATAAGAAATTATGATCTTGATGGGGTAAAAGTTGATGAAGACTATAAAAGATATTATCCGTATGATGAATTAGCCTCAAAAGTACTTGGATTTACCGGTGGAGACAATCAGGGAATAATTGGACTTGAGGTGTCATATGAAAAGTATCTTACAGGGACTAATGGTCAGATATTGACAAAAACAGATGCCAAGGGAATTGAAATAGATGGTGTAGGTGAGAAGCGAAAAGAGCCTGTAGCAGGAAATGATTTGTATATAAGTATTGATATAAATATCCAAAAATATGCACAACAGCTTGCATATCAGGTATATAAGACGAAACAGGCAGAGGGAGTATCTATTATTGTTATGAATGCGAAAAATGGTGAGATTCTGGCAATGACGGATGTGCCTGAATTTGACCTTAATAATCCATTTCAACTGATTCCTGAATTTGAAGAGAGTTTGTTGGAAACATCTAAAAACAAACAGGATATAGTTAATCAGATGTGGCGAAATGGTTGCATAAATGATACATATGAGCCGGGTTCAACCTTTAAGATAATAACTGCTGCCGCAGGTCTGGAAGAAGGAGTTGTAAGTCTTTCAGATAATTTTTCGTGTCCGGGATATATTACTGTTGATGACAGAAGGATAAGATGTCACAAGACAGTAGGACATGGAGCAGAAGACTTTACACATGCTGTAATGAATTCCTGTAACCCTGTGTTTATTACAGTAGGACTTAGATTAGGTTCAGAAAGATACTATAATTATTTTGAACAATTTGGGCTTAAACAAAAAACAGGAGTTGATTTGCCTGGTGAGGCTAATACAATTATGCACAAATTAGATAATATTGGAAATGTTGAATTGGCAACAATATCATTTGGACAGTCATTTCAAATTACTCCTTTAAGACTTATGGCTACAGTGTCAGGACTTATCAATGATGGAAAAATGATAACTCCACATTTTGGAGTAAGAGTGATGGATAAAGAAAAGAATACTATCAAGGAATTTGATTATCCTGTAACTGATGGAATAGTAAGCAGTGCTACTTCTGAAAAACTTAGATATGTGCTTGAACAGGTAGTAGAAAATGGTGGTGGAAAGAATGGATATGTTGAGGGATATAGAGTTGGAGGTAAGACTGCAACAAGTCAGACACTGCCAAGGGGTACTGGAAGATATATTGCGTCGTTTCTGGGATTTGCACCAGCTGATGATCCCCAAATAATGGCAATTACAATTATAAAGGTGCCAAAAGGTCAATATTATGGTGGACAGATAGCTGCGCCTGTAGTAAGACAGCTTTTTGAAAATATTCTTCCATATTTGGATAAATTGGAATATAATAATAAAGTTGTGAACGATAATTGAAAGGAATGATTTTGAGTATGAATGAAATGATAGATTTGGTTGGAAGGAAGGTTTTAATAATAGGTGCTGGAAAAAGTGGTATTGGTTCAGCCTGTCTGCTTGAAAGAAATGGCGCGATTCCTGTGATATATGACAGTAATGAAAATGCAATTGAAGCTGACATTAGAAGTAAACTTGAGAGTGCTCTTGGTAAAGAGTCCAATGCTGAGATTATCACAGGTGTTTTTAAAAATGAAATGACAGAGGGAGTGGCACTTACAGTATTAAGTCCGGGAGTTCCTACTGATATTGATTTTGTAATGTATATTAAGTCAAAGAATATTCCTGTTTGGGGTGAGATTGAGCTTGCCTATAATTTTGCAAAGGGAAAAGTTGTTGCAATAACAGGTACAAATGGAAAGACTACTACTACTTCACTTGTTGGTCAGATAATGCAGGAATATTATGAAAGTGTGTATATTGTAGGAAATATTGGAAATCCATATACAGATGTTGCAATAGATATGAATGAAAATACAGTGTCTGTTGCTGAGATATCAAGTTTTCAGTTAGAGACAATTCAAAATTTTCATCCTGTAGTATCAGCTATACTTAATGTAACACCAGATCATCTCAATCGTCATCATACAATGGAGAATTATGCAGCAGCCAAGGAAGCCATTACCATGAATCAGTCAAAGGATGATTTTTGTATATTAAATTATGAAAATGAGTATACAAAGGAATTTGGGGAAAGATGTCCTGCTCAGGTTGTGTATTTTTCATCAGTCAGAAAACTGGAAAACGGAATATATTATAATAGTGAAGATGAAATGATTTATCTTGCAGAAAATGGCAACGATAAAGCATTATTAAATGTAAAGACTGATATGAATCTGGTTGGAATATGTAATATAGAAAATGTTATGGCTGCAATTGGAATAAGTATGAAATTTGGTGTTCCAATGGAAAATATTCTTGCTACAATAAAAAGATTTGTGGCAGTAGAGCATAGAATAGAATATGTTGCGACCAAAAATGGAGTAATGTATTATAATGATTCAAAAGCAACGAATACAGATGCAGCAATTCAGGGAATAAAGGCAATGGATAGACCTACAGTACTTCTTGCCGGAGGATATGACAAAGGCAGTGAGTATGATGACTGGATTAATTGCTTTGAAGGAAAAGTAAAAAAACTAATCCTTATAGGACAGACACGAGAAAAAATAGCTGAAAGTGCTGTTAGATGTGGATTTGATGAAGCAGATATAATATTTGCTGATACATATAAAGAAGCACTTGATATATGTGTGAGAGAAGCTGCCAATGGAGATGCTGTGCTTTTGTCTCCTGCATGTGCAAGCTGGGGAATGTTCCCAAATTATGAGGTCAGAGGTAAAGAGTTTAAAGAGTATGTTAACAGTCTATAATTAATTAGATGTAATAGTCAATGTACATTATAACAAGGGAGTGATATGTTGGCAGGTAGAGAAAAGGTAACACGTCCGGCTAAACATAATATGGATTATGTTTTACTGACTGTTGTGATATTTCTTGTATGCTTTGGCTTGTTGATGATATATTCAGCAAGCTCGTATGAGGCTGGGCTAGATTTTGGAGATTCAGCGTATTATTTGAAAAAACAGGCATTTGCAACTTTGCTGGGATTTGGTGGAATGATCTTTGTGGCAAATTTTCCTTATAAAATGTGGCAGAGATTTGACTGGTTGGCAATATTGATAGCAATAGTTTTATTATTACTTCTTAAGACCCCTTTAGGCGTTACCAAGAATGGTGCAACCCGTTGGCTGAATCTTGGTATAGGTATGACAATACAGCCGGCAGAGGTAGCCAAGATTGCCGTAATTGTATATGTGGCAAGTATGATTCAGCGATTGGAAAAAATAAATACTAATATAATAAGAACACCTAAAGGCATTGCGATTGTTATGGGACCTACTTTATTGATTGCAGGAATGATATATATTATTTCAAAAAATATGAGTTCGGCGATTATTGTAGTAGGTATTGCAGTTGTAATGATATTTGTTTCAGTGCCTGATTATAAGTTGTTTGTAATTATTGGTATACTTGGAATTGTTGCGGTTGTTGGAGTAGTAATCCTTGCAACACAAGGTGGTGCAGGTACTTCGTTTAGATTATCAAGAGTTCAGGCGTGGCTTAATCCGGAGGCATACAGTTCAGATAAGGCATTTCAGACACTTCAGGCATTATATGCTATTGGTTCTGGTGGCATATGGGGAAAGGGTCTGGGGCAGAGTATGCAGAAACGTCGGTTTCTTCCTGAAGCGCAGAATGATATGATTTTCTCTATAATATGTGAAGAACTTGGATTATTTGGTGCAATAATAATTATTCTGTTATTTGTTGCACTGATATGGAGTTGCATGGTCATTGCTAACAAGTCTACAGAAAGGTTTGGTTCTTTAATAGTTATTGGTGTAATGGCTCATTATGCTATACAGGTTATACTTAATATTGCGGTTGTAACAAACACAATTCCTAATACGGGTATTACATTGCCCTTTATAAGTTATGGAGGTACAGCATCGCTTTTCCTTCTGGCAGAAATAGGTCTTGTGTTAAATGTCAGCAAACATTGCAAATAGTTACGGTAATTTGTAAAGAATATCATACTCTCAACATATAATATATATTATTTATATTTTATATGGGGTGGGTTATGTTTGAAAACAATCCTGATAATGCTTCTGTAATTCGGATGAAAGGTGGAATACCACTGTATGGAAGCGTACAGATACAAGGTTCAAAAAATATTGCACTACCAATAATTGCAGCCAGTATACTTGTAAATGGAAAATGTACTCTTTCAGGTTGTCCTGATATAACAGATGTTGACAGTATGTTCAGACTGATTGAAAGTGCCGGAGCTATAGTATGTAAAAATGAAAATCAGATATATGTTAATGCTGAAAATATAAATGAGTACTGTATGCCCTCAAGATATGCTTCGGTCATGAGATCTTCAGTTATACTGTTAGGCGCATTATTAGGAAGAATAGGTGAAGCAAGTATAGACTATCCGGGCGGATGTGTTATAGGAAAAAGACCGATAGATTTGCATATATTTGCACTTGAAAAGCTAGGTGCCGAAATTGATATAGTAGGAAACAAGATACGCGCCAAAGCCAAAAAATTGACAGCAAACACAATTCACTTTCCATTTTCAAGTGTAGGTGCTACACAGAATACTATACTGGCAGCAGTTTATGCCAATGGTATTACAAAAATAGAAAATGCGGCAAGAGAGCCAGAGGTTACAGCCTTATGTGATTATTTAAATAAAGCCGGAGCACGTGTTGTTCTTTCTGATAATTTTTTGAATGATGGAATAATTGAAATATATGGAGTTGAGAAGAATTCGTTACATGATGTGGAATATAGTATTCCTGCTGACAGGATAGTTGCAGGAACATATTTATTTGCTGTATTGGCTACAAGTGGAAGAGTTGAACTCCAAAATGCACCAATTGACAATATGAATAGTGTATTGCATACTGTTATTGAAATGGGTGCTCAAATTAATAAGGATATAAATAATAGTAGAATAGTTATCGAAGTACCGGATAGAAATATGATCAGTAATCTCGATTTTGTAGAAACCGGTATATATCCGGGCTTTCCAACTGACATGCAATCACAGTTAATGGCTGTAGCCTGTACATCAAAAGGAAGATTGTGTATTCGTGAAAATATTTTTTCTAACAGATTTAAAATAGTTGATGAATTGAAACGAATGGGAGCACAAATTAGTATAAAAAATGATAATGAAGCTGTAATAGATGGTGTAGCATCACTTGAAGGCAGAAATGTTATTGCAAAAGAACTTAGAGGAGGTGCTGCACTTGTAAGTGCAGGACTTGCAGCAGAGGGAATAACTACGGTTACAGACATTGAATATATAAAAAGAGGATATGAGGATATAGTGAATGATTTTGCAAGGCTTGGAGCCCAAATAAGTTATGATTAAAAAAAATAAGGAAAAAGTTAGAAAAGTATCAGTTAAATACAATAAGAATGTAAAACAGGATATTCATATAAAAGAGACTATGAATATGTTGCATTATAATAAACCAAAGAGTAATCTTAGTTATATACCTGACATACGTTTGAAGGTAAGGATTATAATTGTGCTTGTAATAATTAACATACTGCTTTTGGCTGCGTATGGTGTTCTTACATGGTTTACTGTTAAAAATGTAGTTGTTGAAGGAAACAGACATTATTCAGCGTCAGAAATAAAGTCAATGGTAATGACAGGATATTTTGGAGATAACTCGATTTATTTGTCGCTGAAATATAAAAATAAAGCAATTAAGGATATTCCATTTATTGATACTATGGATGTAATCGTTCAGTCAAATGATACAATAAAAATACAGGTTTATGAAAAAGCACTTGCAGGATATGTTGAATATCTTGGCAGATATATGTACTTTGATAATCAGGGAGTTATTGTTGAAGCATCTAAAGTAACCACAAAAGGAATTCCCAAAGTCACAGGTCTTTCTTTTGATCATGTAATTTTGCATAAGCAGTTGCCTGTCGATAATGATGAAGTTTTTCAAAACATTTTGACAATCACAAAACTGCTTAATAAATATGATATTTTATGTGACAGAATACAATTTGATAAGAATTATAATGTTACATTAGGATATAATCAGGTGAAGGTAAATATAGGTAAGCTTGATAATTTGGAAGAAAAATTAATGAAATTACCATACATATTACCTTCTTTAGAAAATGAAAAGGGTACTTTGGATCTTCAAAATTATACAACTGACCGAAAAACAATCCCTTTTGAGCGCGATAGTTAGTAAAATTTATTAAGGTTTCCATAAATTGATAAGAAATGTAAAAAAAATGTTGATTAATTTTAAAAAAAATTATATTATTAATAGCAAGGGTGCGTTGTTATAATAATTAGTACATTTTTTTTTAACAAGTATAACAAAAGCATATAGAATTTTAATGGAATTGTGAAGGAGGAAGGAAACTTGCTCGAGATTAGATCAAATGAATTAGATGCTGCAGCAAAAATTATTGTTGTAGGTGTCGGCGGTGCAGGTAATAATGCGGTTAACCGAATGATAGATGAAGCTATTACTGGTGTAGAATTTATTGGTGTTAATACTGATAAACAGGCATTACAGCTTTGTAAGGCTCCTAAACTCTTGCAGATTGGCGAGAAATTGACAAAAGGACTTGGTGCAGGGGCTAAGCCGGAAGTAGGTGAAAAGGCCGCAGAGGAGAGTGCAGAAGATATTCAGGAAGCAGTAAAGGGTGCTGATATGGTATTCGTAACTTGTGGAATGGGTGGAGGTACTGGAACAGGTGCTGCTCCGGTTGTTGCATCTATTGCAAAAGAATTAGGAATACTTACAGTTGGCGTTGTAACTAAGCCATTTAAGTTTGAAGCACGTACTCGTATGACAAATGCACTATCCGGAATTGAAAAATTAAAAGAGCATGTTGATACTCTTATCGTTATTCCAAATGACAAGCTCCTTGAGATAGTGGACAGACGTACTACTATGCCTGATGCTCTTAAGAAAGCGGATGAAGTGCTTCAGCAGGCAGTTCAGGGTATTACTGACCTTATTAATGTACCTTCAGTAATCAATCTTGACTTTGCAGACGTACAGACTGTAATGAAGGACAAGGGTATTGCACATATTGGTATCGGTTACGGTAAAGGTGAAGAGAAGGCAGCAGAAGCTATCAAAATGGCAGTTGAATCTCCACTTCTTGAGACAACCATCAGTGGTGCTACTGATGTTATCATCAATGTATCTGGTGATATTTCAATATTTGATGCTAATGATGCGGCAAGCTATGTACAGGAACTCACAGGCGAAGATGTAAACGTTATCTTTGGTGCTATGTATAATGCAGAAATGACAGATTCTTGTACTATTACTGTTATTGCAACAGGTCTTGAACAGAATGCAGCTAACTCGCCATTAGGAAATGGTGCAGGTATGGGTAGACTTAATCCCAGAGGTGGTATGCCGACAATGAATAGTGGTTTTGCTACAGCTCCTAAGAATCCGGGAGTTCAGCAGGTACCGGTAAGACCAAGACCACAGGTTCAGCAGGGTAATCCAATGGCTGGTAATGTAAATGCACCTGTGACTCCAAGACCTCTTACAGGTATTAAGCAGCCATCTGAATTAAGAAGTAATGTTAAGGAACAGTCTTTAAAGATACCTGATTTCCTTAAGAGATAAATATATTTTATAATGTGAGAAAAAAGTCGAATAATATTTTTATTTTAGTCCTATGCTTTGACAAAAAAAGCGTAGGACTTTTTGTATACTTAAATCATGGTCAGGTAATACAAATTATTTTGCTGATCATGATGGGGGTGATAGCTGATATATGAAATATACATTGATGTATATTTTGTAGAAAATACTCTTATAAATATAGCTGTGTTAACCATGGTTAATATTCTTATGGGAAGAAAAATCAATATCTTAAATACATTAATAGCATCTGTGACAGGGGCAATTGGCTCTGTATTAGAACTGATTATTTTAGAAAAACATATAATGGGATACATTGGATATTTGTTTTTAATAATAATCACAGACATGCTTATGATTAAGATAATTTTATTTAAAATCTCAATAAGTTATAAAGAGTATTTGATGGGGATTTTTTTCTTTCATGGAGTGTCATTTGCTTTTGTTAAATTGTTTGAAGTGTTGCGCAGAGTTATAAAAATTTTTGCCCCAGAAGAGAATTTTTATGTCTTATGGCTGATTGTATTGAGCATTATTTTCAGTATGGTCTTATTTATATTTTTCTATGGATACAAATTAAGAAATACTAAAAATTGTGAACAAATATATAAAGTAACACTAAACAAAAATAATAGAAGTGTAAATGTTAAAGCTCTGTTTGATACTGGTAATTCATTGACAGAACCATTTTCTGGAAAGCCGGTTTCAATAATTGAAAAGGGGATAATTAATGAAATTTTAGATAAAGAGATAATAAACAAAGAACCACAAAAGTACAAGGTTATTCCATTTAAAAGCATAGGAGAGGAAAACGGAATACTGGAGGGGTTGGAAATTGACAGCCTTATAATCTGGAAAGATGATATTCCGTGGAAACATAATAATAAGAAAGTTATTAGTGATGTTATTATTGCGATTTATAATGGAAATTTGTCTGAAGATGGGAGATTTCAGATGATTTTAAATCATGCTCTTTTGTAGAACTGGGATTAGGAGGAAAAGATGATGGTGTTGAAGGTGTATTTGCCTGGAAAAATGAGAGTTTCAATGGGAAATAGGGATTCTAGGAAAATTGAACATAAGAGAAAAGACTGTCAGGGAGTTGAAAATGTAAGAAGGCAGGAGATACATTATATAGGTGGTTCAGATATTTTGCCCCCACCACTTGAAAATGAAGAAGAAAATGAAGCTATTAATGAACTTGAAACAGAACGTGCAGACAGAGCGAGAGCTACATTGATTGAGCATAATCTGAGACTTGTTGTATATATTGCAAAAAAATTTGATAATACAGGTGTTGGTGTAGAGGATCTTATTTCTATTGGGACAATAGGACTTATAAAATCTATTAATACATTTAATAGAGATAAAAATATTAAATTAGCAACATATGCTTCGAGATGTATAGAAAATGAAATATTAATGTATCTTAGAAGAAATAATAAAACCAAGCTTGAGGTTTCGATAGATGAACCATTAAATGTCGATTGGGATGGAAATGAATTACTGTTGTCGGACATACTTGGAACAGATGAAGATGTTATTTATCGTGATCTTGAAAATGAAGCTGAAAGAAAGCTGTTGAGAAAGGCAATAGCAAAATTGGGGGAAAGAGAAAGAACAATTATTATGCTTCGTTTTGGGCTTGGAAATAGAAATGAGCAAGAGATGACACAAAAGGAAGTGGCAGATTATTTGGGAATATCGCAATCATATATATCAAGGCTTGAGAAAAAGATAATGAAACGATTAAAAAAAGAAATGGTTAGTTAGGCTGTGTTAAGCTCCTATACATTTATTAGTTACTGTTCATTCGTACCTCATGAACATAATGATTATGCACACAAATTATGCAAAAGCTTCAAATGCTTATTTGGGCGTGAGAAAATCGCGCGATATAATCTGTGTACAGTAACGTTTATTACATATGTCCAGACCATAAAAATATCATGGAATGTATAAATCTATCTGGCATTATGTATAGGAGGAAAAAATGGCATTAGGTAAAGTAGAAATATGTGGTGTTAATACTTCAAAACTTCCAATACTTAAGGAAAAGGAAAAAAAACAACTTCTTCTACAAATGAAAGCTGGAGACAAACGTGCAAGAG
>JAFPAQ010000164.1 GCA_017424235.1 Lachnospiraceae bacterium
ATATTACCAGAGGTGTAAAAGAAGTGAATAAAAAGGGGTATTTGCATGTAGCAGAACCATCAGCAATTGAAAAACAGCGTTTGAACAATGCAATTATCAAACATACAAGTATTCATAAGTCTCAACGTGATATTGTGGAGGAAATATTGGATGAACTACACATTCCTAAACAATTGAAAGAAAAATTTCATGGTCTTGTTACAAATTTGTATAATGATGAGTTTGATAAGGACAGGCTGTATGAAATTATACAGACAAATTACAACTTGATGAATTAGAATATGAGGTTACATTTGTGAAGAAAGTAGTACAAATATCATTTGGCAATTATTATTATGAGAGATTAATGCGCCCTGTTCGCAGGAAACAAGATAATATTGCACTTATTTTGGACATACTTAATATCTTAATGATTGGTGAGGAACAAGATAGCATAAAGGGCAAGATTGTGATTAAAGTTGATAAGATGAGCCGATTATTTTGCTTTTTGGAAGAAAAATATTTTTCTATGGTATTTCCATTTGATATAGAGCAACAATCCGGAAATGAAAATGTTTACAGAATATATGATGCTGCTTGGGATATGGAAATAGATAACAGGATAGTTGTTCTTTTGGAAAGAATGCTTAATAGAATAGACTTTGTAAAAAATTCGGTGGATGAAATTATAGAAAACGCTTATCTTGATGTTTCGGAAGAAGAATATACAGAGGGAGAAATCAGCAACTGCTTTGGACTTATGCTACGATTGTTATCTATGGAATTAGGCTATATCAGATATGATTATGATCCTGAACACGAGAACGGAGATGTGCATCCGTTGCATCATTTAGATATTAATTATTCATCCAGAGGAACGTATAAGCTGGGAGTAAAAAAGAAGATGGAAAAAGACGAGTTTGTTGATTTATTAGATATAAAAACAGACTGCAAATATGTTATATGATGATACCATATGTTTATTAACAGGAGATTACTATGAACATCAAAAAAACGAAATATATCAATCAGACATCATCAAGGCTGCCTCAGCTGACATTCCGTGGGAGCAGCTTGGTGGGAAAACGGTATTATTGACTGGTGCGACAGGTATGATTGCTTCTGTGATGATTGACATTCTGATGTATCGCAATCAGAGTCTGGCAGAGCATGGGCAGGAGGTCTCTGTGATAGCGGTCAGCCGCAATGAGGCAGAAGCCAGGGAACGTTTTGGGGCTTATTGGGACAGCTCCTTTTTTACATACCTTTCTCATGATATTACAGCGCCGTTACCGGAGCTGGGACAGATTCATTATATATTGCATGCTGCGAGCAACACGCATCCGCGTGCAAGAAAGTGCCAGACCCCATAAAATTAGAAACCGATTTATGTTGGGCAAGAGAATGGAATGTTGCGTAGCCAATGCGGATTGGGTATGCAGCAAGGTTGGTAAAACAGCAGAAACGTGCGGATTTGCTTGTTGATTTGATTGAATGTCTGGAACAAAAGAAGATTGATTATGTTTTTAATATTGCAGGTGGAGAAAATGGATATATTTGCGAGGTGGGTGATTTATCAGAGATGTCAGACTGTATCGTGGAGCTTGCACAGAATCGGCAGAAACTGGAGCAGTATGGTATGAAATCTCGTAAGATCATAGCAGAGAGACATAATCCTAGTAGGTATATAGATTTTTTGACAGAACAGATGATCTAAAACAAACATATTTTTGAATGTTGAATTAACAAACAGTTGTTCTGAAAGTATAATCATAGTACACAAAGCTTGGG
>JAFPAQ010000165.1 GCA_017424235.1 Lachnospiraceae bacterium
AATCCAAAGGAATTAGACCTATAAAGTATACTGGTGGAAATGATTTGTCATTTTACACTTATCTACGTAATGTAGAGTATCGGGTAAGGGCACATTTTGAATGGAATGAAAACAGAAGAGATTTGATACATGATAGAAATGAAAATAAGCATTATGAGATTGCTAAGAGAATGATCGAGAGAGGTGGGAGAAGAGATATCTTTTTAGGAACAAGAGAGTGTCAGGGATATGTTGAACCTTGTAAATTTGACGAGGGAAAGGGGGCTTATGATCAGATTAATATGTCTTTTGGAGTTATGGTACATGGAATTACTTATCCTGATGAGGCAGTAAGGGAAAATGAAAAGGGAAAAATGACAGTCAGATTGTGGAATGCCCAAATGAAAAATGGAGTAATATATTTTCCTAAACCGGAAGAATGTGAAATCAGGCGAATATTAGGAAATAGCAAACAAAAAGAATTTGTAAATGGTGAGAATTTTTCAGGACTAGATGAATTTGTGGAGGTGATTTGATTGGCATGGCTAAAGACTTTAGCTGAAACTTATGATCTATTTGATGATTTGGCAGGAGTTGATAAAGATGAACAGATACTATTGCCATTAGCTCATTCAACCTTTAATGCACAAATTGAAGTTATAATTGATGAAGAAGGCATCTTTATTGATTCCAAAAAAGTGGAAAAGGCAGATGCAGTTACAATTATTCCAGTAACAGAAGACTCGGCAGCAAGAGCAAATGGAAATTGTCCACATCCGCTATGTGATAAGCTTTGTTATATTGCAGGTGATTACACAGTTTATACAGGAGACAATAAAGATGAATATTTTAGAGCTTATATAGAGCAACTGCAGGAATGGGTAGAATCAGAAGATACACATTTTATGGTAAATGCGATTTATAATTATTTAAAAAAGAAGACTTTAATTGGTGACTTGAGTAAAAATATGACTTTGGAATTAAATGAAGAGGGTGTTTTGACTGACCAGATAAAGCTACAGGGATTAGGTCAGACAGGAGCAAATGTAAGGTTTATTGTATATTGCAAAGATAAATCTGTAGAAGATCGTGTATGGAAAAATCAAGGTTTATACAAAAAATATATTAACTTTTATCGAAAAAAGGCAGGCGACTTAGGAATTTGTTATGTTTTGGGAGAACAAGTGCCATGTTCGGATAAACATCCATACAAAATACGTAATAGTGGTGATAAGGCTAAACTTATTTCAGGAAACGATGAATCAGGATTTACATATCGGGGAAGATTTGTGAACAAGAACCAAGCAGTTTCTGTAGGCTATGAGGTGTCACAAAAAGCACATAATGCACTCAGATGGCTCCTTCAAAGGCAAGGGTATGTAAGAGATGAATCTGCAATAGTATGCTGGATGGTCAATAGAGATATGCAGCTTCCGGATATTATGAAAGATTCTATAAATGCATATAGCGAAATTGATTATTTTGATATAGATAATCTGCTTACATATGATTTCAGTAATAAAATGGAACGTGATACAGGAGTATATTTTGGTACACAGTTTCGGAATGCAATTAAGGGATATGCCGGTAAGATAAAAGAAGATGACAGGGTTGCAATTATTTCATTAGATGCTGCAACTACTGGAAGACTTTCGATTGTTTATTATGATGAGATGGGAGGAAAACAGTACATATCAGCAATATTGGACTGGCAGGAACATTGCAAATGGCGAAGAACAGTTACTGTAGGCAAATCTGAAACAATTAGAAAGAAAATCACATTGGAATGCACTCCTGCGCCACGAGATATGGCTTTAGCAGCATTTGGAACACAGCGTTCAGAGTGGTTGGATGCTGATAGTAAATTGATTAAAGCTACAATAAAACGAC
>JAFPAQ010000166.1 GCA_017424235.1 Lachnospiraceae bacterium
ATACAATGGGGCAGGCACATGATAAGCAGGCTGAAGTAATTAAAAAGACAATATCCATTAATCAGGATATTGCTGAAGGCATTAGAAATGCAACCGACCAGTTTGACTCTATCAATGCAATGGCTGAAAGTAATGCTAATGATACTACCGAAGTAACAGCACAGGCAAATGCAATTAATGATATGGTAGATGAGATGACTAGTTTGTTAAAGCATAATGCGTAATACAAGGAGAAAGAGTAAAGTCTTTCGTGGTTCTAATATGGTTCTAGAATATTAAGAAATCACAGATACAAGGTGCGATTTTAGATAATATAAGCAAAAAAGTGCATGAATTATACAGAAAAACACCATGATTTCACTTCCAACGAAGCGTGAAGGTGGACGTACTGTAGGTTCAGGTAGAGTAGCAACTATCATCGAGTAATCTTTGATAGTGTCTCTAAAAAGCTAGATTTTATTGGGCTTTCCTAAGAATAGGGAAGCCCTTTTTACGTTTTGATAAAGGTGGAAAGAATAGCGAAAAATAGGGTTAGCGGTGCCAAAACGGTGCCAAGATGCAGATATTATACTTATAGCATAGTTCGTAATATCTTGCAGAATCGAAAAAGAGCTTGTATAATAAAGTTACCTAGATATATTATAGAAAGGAGAATTATTATGGTATATATTTCTTCGTTTACATATTGCGATAGTATTCAAACAGAAATGACGCCACAGGGACCAAGAAATCAGATTGTAAATCCATTACAAGTACTTGCACCGATTGCGGTACCAGGGAATTATTCTTTTGCAATTGCTTGTAACATAGCAGGATTTGATGCTATGAAAGAAAACTGTGTACGAATAGAGTTTGTATCATCTAGTGGACAAATAATAAATGATACGGGTGATATTAAGTTTCAGTTACCAGTTGAGCAACTTAAAATGGATAAGTTGGGAGTTATGCAATTTAATTTAGATATGAGAAATTTGGTATTAAGGGAAGTTGGGCTATATTCGACTAAAGTGTTAGTAAATGGTGAACAAATAGGTGAATATAAGATACAAGTTATAGTAGGTGATAGATAATGAATGCATTAAAACAATTACCTGATACAAGTATAAGTAAAGTATATAGTACGCTTGTTGGTGGTGTTATAGCAACGTCTATTGTTGTAATGGGAAACGGAGCGGTTTCTATAGGTCAAAATTATGATTGTACAGGACAAATAGTTTGTCATTATGATGAAAAAACAACCGTTTATGCATCTTTTTCCAC
The DNA here is from genome assembly GCA_017424235.1 of Lachnospiraceae bacterium. Lineage (GTDB taxonomy): Bacteria > Bacillota > Clostridia > Lachnospirales > Lachnospiraceae > COE1. The sequence goes on from JAFPAQ010000166.1 coordinate 1,261, forward strand.
AGAACCCATCATATCTTTTAATGTACCTGGATATAGTAATAATGAAAGTATTAGTTCAGGTGTTGAGAAAGTGGTCATAAGTGAAGAAAAGTTAGAAAATCTAAAAAAAATAGAAACAATTGCACTTTTGCAAGATGATTGGAATGCAAATGGTGCAAAAGCATTTTCGGCTAGTTTGATTACTAAAGTTAGAAATTTGATTATGTTTTTAAAAATTCAACCAGAGGTCTTTCCTACAGCATGTGAGTCTTTACAGTTAGAATATGACAAGGCAGATGGATCACACATGGAAATTGAACTAACAGAAAGTGAAGAGGCAGAAGTTTTTGTGGTTGATAATAAGGGATGTGAAAGCATTATAAATATTAGCGCTAGCATTGAATCAATAAATAAGGTGGTGAGTGATTTTTATGGATAGTACATTTGAGGGTGCAGAAAGACTGTATCGTGCAGTATATCCACCTTCGCATCCAGGAATGTTTTGGAAAAAGGATGGAAGAATTTCACCGTCAGCATTTGCGGATCCAAAGGGATTATCGGTTGAGAGAGGTTTTTATAGAAAATCTGAGGAAATAGTAGAGAAGATGAAAAAAACATTTTCTGGTTGTATAGTTTCTTTGAGTGTACAAGATTGTCGAGATGTGGATGCTGTAGTAAAATATTTGCCATCAAAAAATAATGAGTTTCATTCAGAAATTCATAGCAGTGATACGGTTGTTCTATTAAATAAGAGTCAGAGATTTCATTTGTCAGAAGTTGCAAATGAGGAATATATGGAGGAATGAAAGGGTATGTAAATGGATTTGTACATACCCTTTTATTTTTTACCATCCCTTAATCTGTTTTACCTGTTCTGCTCTCTCCGCATCTTTATGATACTGCAGCTTAAATTGTATCGTTTCCACAACCTCTTTCCGGGCTTCATCATCCAACTGATAAAAGGATGTAAGCAGATTATCCACATCCGGCATACTGTTTTTGCCAAATAGGTGCATAAGTGGATAGAGGGAATATTTTAAGTATGTTTTTATTCTGCTTGAATCCAATGCACCATTCAAACTGTCAATATTGCGGTATGGTCAATATGGACAAGTTGGTACAGATGTAGTTTGGAGAAATAAAGAACTGTTTGATGATTACGTGCCCGGTTGCATTTGAAATATTTGAGCGTTTGAAGAAAGAATACGGATTCAAGAGAAGATAGGGGAACATATGAGGAAAGAAGCATCTATAGAACAATGGAAAATATTATATGAGGCAGGAATTCCACCGGCATCCTCTTTCTTGCCATTTTTATCAATTGGTAGAAGTAACATTTTATTGTGCTATGCATTGGTAGGAATTATTATGAGTATCTACAGGTATAAGGACGTGTATCCTAAAAAAATGAGGGTATCACAGGTCTCGTTTCAGAAGAAATTTACAATAAATATATAAAGGATGTACATTGGCGATGATACCAAACAATTAAGTGAGTCTGAACTCCTTAAAAAAATAAGTGAAAATTACGGAAATGTTATTTCCATAGATTATAGGGAAGGGGTGGGAACCGCATATTATGTGGGTGATTATTATGCACATATAGCAG
>JAFPAQ010000021.1 GCA_017424235.1 Lachnospiraceae bacterium
GGTGTGGGGGAGCCTGTGCTTACGGAAAAAGAGCTTGTCAGCCAGCTGGAATTGTTGCTGTCATTTGGCTTGCAGGGGCTGGAATGTCATTATTCACGCTATGACATGGCGCAGACAGGCAGGCTGGCCGGATATGCCAAAGAGTATGGTTTGTGTATATCCGGTGGCAGTGATTACCATGGGCGAAAGAATTTCCCGGAGCTGGGACAGCTGAACGCGGAAGGATTTGCTGTTGATATGGAACTGCTGTCCACATTGCTTAAAACCTGATTTTACTTGAGGCATGACAAAATATGAACATAATATGACTTTGATTTGTATGGTGCAGTAAATATTTTATGGTGATGCGGTGCTTTAGGAAGGGAGATTTATTATGATATTATTAAACGATTTGTTAGGTTTGGATGCAAATGAAATAAAGAGAACTAGATTGAAGTTAAATATACCAGAAAAAGGCAATAATCCTTTGGATTTATATAAATCAAATCCGGATGAGATAAATGTAAATTGGTTTTTATGGCACAATTCAAGACGATATTTTCATACAGGGCAAATAGCTATTTGCTTGGTACGGATTTCGCAGGATGAGTGGCTGCTTACCACCATAAAAAATATTTTATCCGAATTGGAAACAGATGACGGTGTTGGCTATGAAGCGGAAGAAATAGATAAGTATAAGGGATTCTTTGGACGTGTCGTTGTCAAGTATCATAATACCGTAAAATGGATGGGCAAGGTATTTGAAAATGTGATGGATGAGCTGGAAGTCTTGGAAATACTGCCGGAAGCGTACAAGGGTGATGAATTTCCTGGCTATGAAAATGTCTGCTTGGATTATAGTATGCTCAAGACAATTGTTGAGCGTGACTTTAAAGGATGGAGAGGAGCATTAAAAAATCAGAAGGCAGTGTATTTAATTACGGACAAATCTAATGGTAAATTATATGTTGGTTCTGCTACTGCTGAAAATGGGATGCTTTGGCAGAGATGGGCTGATTATGCTGTTAATGGACATGGTGGGAATAAAGTGCTGAGAGATGTTATTCGCAGGGAAGGAATTGAATATATTGAAGCTAATTTTCAGTATTCTATATTGGAACATTACAATGGGAGCATGGATGATGAATATATTTTGGAGAGGGAAAGCTGGTGGAAGAATATTCTTTGTTCCAGGAAATTTGGCTATAATTTGAATTAAATGATATATCAGCCTGAAAAATGATAATAAAGCGATATAGTGGAACGCGTAAATGTTGTCAGCCGTGGTTACGTGGTAAAGCTTGAATAAAATATAATGTTCCTTGCAAGAAACATTACATTTTATAAAGAATGGAAGGATGATTGATGTGAAAAAATTATTTTATTGTGCACTGGGTGTATTTTTTTGCATTATTTCAAGCGTGAACGTACCGTATGCATATGCTAAAGATATATATGCTATTTCCACGGCTGGCATAGATTGTTATGTTTCTGCTGAGTCTATAAGGCAGACTAGTGATAAATCATTTTATGTTCATATCAAAAATGTTGCTCATCCGCAAGATAATGAGTCGGAAAGTATAGCATATTTTGAAGGTGAAGGCTGGGCCTATGACGATGCAACAAATACATACTCAGTGGAGGATATGCTGTTCTTTTATTATGATGACTCGCTAAATGAATGGAAGTCCAGGTCGTTGAATTATACTGAATATACTCCTATAAGTGGCTCGGAATATGCACATGCTATTTTTGATGTGTGTGTGCCGGAGTTGCAAAAACAACCTCCTGTGTTGCAGCTTGCATCTGGCGAATTGCAGAATTTACTAGTGGGCAAATTTTCATCAGAGTTTAAAGGCTTTGGGACAGATGAACTTCAAATTAGGAATAATAATGGTACTTTTAGTGGAAATTTATCTGTGTATAGGATAGCCGGATTTCAAGGTCAGGTCATAATATATGATTCTAATACAGCGGTGTTTAGTTTTGAATCGGAGGCAGATGATACTCGCTATCTAAGAGGTATTATGCAATTTTTTAAGGATAAAGATACTATCAGATTGGTTGTCAGTCCCCTGGCATCAAAAGCAGTGCCGTCTGCCGGTACATATTCTGCCGGCAAAATTTGCAGCTTGCCGTCTTCTATGCAGACAGTTGCTGCTGTAAACGCCCGATCCAGATAGCACACCGGTTTCAGCAGGGGTGAAAGTCATGGTCATATCCGGAAGGTTTACGAC
>JAFPAQ010000022.1 GCA_017424235.1 Lachnospiraceae bacterium
GTCACAGCAAAGGGTCTTGTATCGTCTGCAAACCTTTTAGTTAATGATAACAAGCAGCCAATCGACAAGGCTGAGGCTACAATCAATCTTGTAGCTACATTCAAGGGTGGCTCAAAGACAGCAACACAGAAAGTTACTGTTAATCAGGCAGATATTGACGATATTACAGTAGTAAATGCTACTACAAAAAATGATGTTATTGTAGCAGGACAGAAGAATAATACTGATAAGAATATTTTTGCAGGTCGTGGTTATCAGTATGTAGCAACAGCATTGCCAGATGCTAAATTAAGCGAAGCTGTTTCATGGGCTTCATCAAACAAAAAAGTTGGTACAGTTTCAGATAATGGACTTTTCACAGCTATTAAGGGTGGTACAACAAAGATTACAGCTAGCTATGTAAATGTAACTACAGATTCTAAGGGCAAATCAAAGGCTAAGGTAGAGAAGAAGACAATCACTGTTAAGGCTGCACAGAAGGCAACTTCTCTTACACTTAACAAGAATGTATTTGTTGTAAAGGCTGGTACTAAGTCAGTTAGCATCAATGTTAAGAAGCAGCTTCCAAGCGGGTCAAAGGATAAGATTACATGGAAGACGGTAGTAGGTGAGTTACAGGCAGATGGTTCAACAAAAGTAACTGTTGGATCTACAAATGTAGCTGGTACAGGTACAAATGGTACTAAGGTATCTATTCCAGTTTCAACTTATAAGGCAGGTACAGTTGTTAAGGTTGGTGCTTTTGCAGATGGTGGTGCAGTTTCTTATGCATACATTTATGTAGTTGATAATAAAGCATCTGGTGTACAGCTTGTTAAAGATGGTGGAGCAAAACTTACAAACGCTGATGTAAAAGCACTTGAAGTTGGCAAGGAAGTTAAGTTTACACCTCAGGTTAAAGTAAATGGCACATTTGTTAATACTGTTGAGTACACAAGAGAGAATATTGCTTATGCAGCAGATCCTGTAACATACTCATTCAGCAAGGCAGGTATTGCTACAATTGACAATGGTTCAATTAAAGCTCTTAAGCCAGGTACAACAAAACTTACAGTTAAGACAGCATCAGGCAAGAAGACAACACTTACAATCAAAGTTAAATAAATTTGATTAGAAATAATGTAACTGTGAAGATACTGAATAGTTACGAAATAATTAAAAATAGAAGAGGGAAATTCCTTTATGGGATTTCTCTCTTTTTATTTTATAGGAAATTGCAACAGTGTAGTGTGAATTAATCAAGAATTTGCTTTTACAAATTCTTGTAATCGAATGCGCTGGCATTCGATTTTTTTGCTTGACCTTAGTTTTCATTCATTATACTATCTATAATGGATAAAAAATGAAATGGAGTATAACAATGGATAACAAAAAGTATTTTACCGGAAAACATCGGCGGTTTATTGCTATTTTAATGATTATTAATCTGGTGTCATTATCTTTTTCAAATGTTTATGCCACTGAAAGCATGGAAACAGAACAATCGGAATCCTGCAAAACAGAAGAGACTGAAATGATTGCTTCGGAAAGTTCTGAGTGGGAAGGAAGTGATATAGCTACAACGGAGCCGGACACTTCGGAAGTAGAAGGAACTGAAAGCGAAGAATCAAAAGCTTCTGAATCGGATGATTCTGAGATTGAATTATCAGAGCCGGAAATTTCAGAAACTATAGAAGCCGAGACGGTAGAGGCTGATTTGGAAGAATCAGTAACCATGACCGAGGAGCAAACGAATGTTACGGAGCTGATTGATGAATTACAATCAGAAATCAACAGGCAGTTTAACGAAGATGGATATGTTCCCAGCGGATACATTGATAGTGGGTTTGAAGCAGATTGTGTTTTGCAAAATAGTGAATACAAAATGAATACAATATTACCGCAGGAATATTCTTCAGTTGAAAAAGGTCAGGCTTCTTCGATTAAAAATCAGGGAGCCTGGGGAACCTGTTGGGCTTTTTCTGTGCTGGCAATTGCTGAAAATTTTTATAAAAAATTTTTCGGTACGGAGGCTGACTTATCAGAGAGTCATTTAGTTAATTTTTTCTATCATGAAGGTATATCAGGTCCTGATGGAGGACTGGAAGGAGATAAGATTATTCCATTAATGACATCAAAGGTAATGCAAGGTGGTAACGGTGCATTTACTACGTTTGCAATGTCAAGATGGACCGGAATTGCTGATGAAGCTGTTGATGAAAGTTTGGTATATCCTTTGGAAGCATCTTATAATACAAAAGAATTGGAAATAGATGATGCATATGCATATACAGATGTTCTTCATATGCAGAATGCTTATTGGATAAATAAAGCAGATACTGAAAGTATTAAACGTGCTGTTATGGAAAACGGTGCAATTAGTATATATTATAAATACAGTAAAAATAATGATAGCAGATATGTAAATAATATATTGGAAAAATTTGATAAGCCCGGATATGATGGTCCGGCAGTATACTATTATCAGCCAATGAGTGATGAACAGGGACATGGAGTAGCTATTGTAGGCTGGGATGACAATTTTGATAAAAATAATTTTGCATATACTTTTATAAATCAGCAGGATGTATTGGCATTTGGCTCCGAGCCACATTTACCCCAAAACAATGGTGCATGGCTTGTTAAGAACAGCTGGGGAACAGAGTATGGTGATGATGGCTACTTCTGGATGTCATATGAAGATGCATCTTTATCAGATACAATATATGCGTTTGATTTTGAACGAGCAGACAATTACGACCATATTTATCAGTATGATGGTTCAGCTGGTACAAAATATGAGTGTGGTGAGCAAATTACAGCTGCTGCCATATATAAAAGTAATGGAAACCAGTTGCTTGAGGCTGTAGGTGTGGGAATTGCTTCGGTGGAGACTGACTATAAAATAGATATTTATAAAAGCTTAGCCGATGGAAACAATCCTCAGTCAGGTCAGCTTGCAGCTGTTACACAGGGTCATACCACTTTTCAGGGATATCATACAATTAAATTAGATGACAGTGTAATATTATCCGAAGGCGAAGTGTTTGGTGTGGTTGTTACACTTTCAAATGGTATGGTTAACAAAGAATCCGGTTCAGCTATATTTATGGATAAAACTTATGATAATGGTTCATCTGTAAGATTTGTGGCAAAATCAAATCCCGGAGAAACTTTTATAAAGAAGGATGGCCAGTGGGAAGATATATATGAAGAAGGTACATTTCGTATAAAAGCATACACAGGCAATTATGATTTTGAAATACCACAGGAGAATATATCTTTGACATCTCAGATGGTTCAGGAGATAGAAGATCAGGAGTATAGTGGGACTATAAATGAACCGGATATTGTAATTGGGTATATGGGCGAGAGGCTGATACAGAATGTGGATTATATTGTAAATTATGTGAATAATGATCATGTAGCTGACCGGGATAGTGAGAATGCTCCGAGGGTTATTATCACAGGTACAGGTAAATACACTGGGGTTGTGGAGCAGACATTTACTATTGTTCCAAAGGTTATAACCGAAGAGATGATAGAAAATACTTCGTTTATGTATAATGGTAATTTGCAGAATGACCTTGTTATCGCTAATGGTATGGCAAGACTGGTGAAAGATAAGGATTATAGTATTACATATGATAAACAGCCATGTAACGTTGGAACCTATCAGGCTCAGATTGTTGGTAAAGATAATTATAGTGGTACGCTTAATGTACCGGTTACAATTGTAAATACAATGCTTACCGAAGATATGATTACAGTTCCTGAAGCTGTCGAGTACACAGGCAAATCAATAAAACCACAGGTAACAGTAAGTGTGGGTGGCGCAGATATTCCTGCTTCAGGTTTTACTGTATCCTTTAAAAATAATATTAATGTGGGTACTGCTACTGTGACAGTCAGTGGTAAAGGAAATTGTCAGGGAAAGGTGCAGAAAAGCTTTCAAATAGTTCCTAAAGATATTAGTAAGGGATTAGAGATTGCGGTTGCAAAAGTGTCATATACAGGTAAAGCTGTTACTCCAAAAGTGACAGTGAAGTGTAATGGCAGGACACTGCGAAAGGGAACGGATTTTAATATTGCGTATGGTAATAATATAGTGACAGGTGAAAATGCGGTTATAACTGTAGATGGTAAAGGAAATTACAGAGGTTCTTTTGAGCAGAATTTTGTGATATTACCAAAAGAGCTTGGAGCAGGAAATATTAAAGCAGAGCTTGGATATTTTGCAGATGGTTGTGAAGTAAATATACTGGTTGGAAAAGATGTGCTTTCCAAGTCAGAATATGATGTCATTGTATATAAGTCCGGAACTTCAAATATGGTGGATGAGTCAGAGATTGTTCTTGGTGAGAAATATGATTTGGAAGTAGTATTAAAAGGCAATTATAGAATCAAGAACGCGGGCAGTATAGTGAAAAAGAATATAATCTGCAGAAAATCAGTTTCTGAGCTGAATGTAGTATTTGAGAATAATGCAGAAAATTATTATTATAATGGAAAAGCACATAAGCCTAAGGTGATGGTTAAAGACTCTGACGGTATGGAAGTATCAAAATCCAATTATTCAATACTCTATGCAAATAATATTAATGCAGGAACGGCAAATGTAATAGTGACTGGAAAGGGTGTATACTCCGGTACAAAAACGATGGAATTTACCATACAAAAGTACAAACTGACCAATTTAACAATTCAGCCGGTTAGGGATCAGACTTATTCACAAAAGGAAATATGTCCAGATATAAAAGTGATGGATGGCTCAAAAGTGCTCAAGTGTGGTTCAGATAAGGATTATATATGTATTTATGGCAATAATAAGGATGTTTGCTATGAAGGTGCAAGTATAATTCCGGGAGCATATGTTGACATACAATTTTCGGACAACTATGATGTTCCTCAAAACATTAGTACCAGGGTATATTTTAGGATATTGCCTGCAAAACTCTCAAAGGTAACTGTCTCTAAGGCATATTATACCGGTCAGGCAGTTGTTCCTGATAGTATTGTAGTAAATGCAGGTAAGCTGAAGGTTTCGGCTGACAGCTATACAGTTGAAGCTGATAACAACATACAGGTATCAGGTAGGGCAGTTTTAAGCATAAAAGCAAAGCCACAGTCAAATTATACAGGTGTTCTTAATAAAAAGTACAATATTGTAAAAAGGGAACTGAAGTCTCTTATATTACCTGAAATTCCTAATCTGCCATATTTGGGAATTCCGGTAGATGTTAGCGGATATATGTTCAGACAGCAAAATGGGGAATTGGTAGACAGTAGTGAGTATACTATGACTGTAAAGAATAATACAAAGCCTGGAAAAGCAACTGTAACTTATAAGGCAAAAAGTAATAGTATTTATCGCGGAAGTGTGTCAATAAAGTTTAATATAGTGAAAGGAACAATACGTCAGGCAATTGATAAAGAGAATGCCAAAATGCTGGAAAAGCCTTATACAGGGGAAGCAATCACATTGACAGATGAGGAGATAATACAGCTTGCACCGATAAAAGCATATACGGGAGTGGGTAATCCCCCTTATATGGTTTCGTATGTTAAAAATGTTAATGCCGGTCAGGGAGTTTTAAAGCTGACAGGAAAGGATTATCTGTATGGAAATGTATTGCTGTATTTCAAAATTATTCCGAAGTCAGTAAGCAGTCTGAATATTGAAACCGGAGATAAACAGTTAAGCTATAATGCGGGTAATCCTGTTTATCTTGAATTGAAAAAAGTAACAGATGGTGATAAAGAGTTAAAGTCAGGAAAAGATTATATCTATTCATATACCAATGCTGATAAGAAAGGAACAGCTTGTCTTACAGTGACCGGAGTAGGAAATTATACAGGAACAAGGTATATATATTATAAAATTGAGTCTTAGGTTATTGTACGTGGATATTTTGAACTCGGGTTTTCGTTCTGAAAACCCGAGTTTGATAATAATGAAATGTAGTATTTATTACCTTGTAAACCTCCCATACTTTTGCTATAATTCAAACGAATAAAATAATTTATTGAGGAAATACTAATTTGGAAAATCAGGAAATAATTGATTTAAAATACATGAAGGAAGCAAAGCGGCAGGCAAGAAAAGCCTATTCTCTTGGCGAGGTGCCTATTGGCTGTGTCATAGTGCATGAGGGCAGGATAATAGGCAGGGGTTACAATCGCAGAAACACCGACAAGAATACCCTTGCGCATGCGGAGATAACAGCTATCAGAAAGGCAAGTAAGGTCATAGGTGACTGGAGACTTGAGGAATGTACTCTGTATGTGACCTTAGAGCCCTGCCAGATGTGTGCGGGTGCTATAGTGCAGGCAAGGATTCCCAGGGTGGTTATGGCATGCATGAATCCCAAGGCAGGATGTGCAGGCTCTATCTTAAACATACTGGACATGCCTCAGTTCAATCATCAGGTTGAGGTGGTCAGCGGTGTTATGGAGGAAGAGTGCAGCCGTATGCTGAAGGAGTTTTTTAAGGAACTCAGGCTTAGAAATAAACAGGAAAAAATGGAGCAAAAGGGAGAACAGTGATGGATAAGATAGCAGTATTGATACCTTGCTATAATGAGAGTAAAACGATTGAGAAGGTAGTTAAGGATTTTAAGCAGGCATTGCCTGAGGCAGTGATATATGTATATGACAACAATTCCTCTGATGGAACAGATGAGATAGCAAGAAAAGCAGGTGCGATAGTAAGATATGAATATCAGCAGGGCAAGGGCAATGTTATCCGCAGGATGTTTCGTGAGATAGATGCGCAGTGCTATATAATGACTGACGGTGATGATACATACCCTGCTGATGAGGCGAGAAAGCTGTGTGATGCAGTACTAAACAGAAATGCTGATATGGTTGTAGGTGACAGACTTTCTTCTTCTTATTTTGAAGAAAACAAGAGACCTTTTCACAATTTTGGCAACTCCATTGTGCGTGGTTCGATAAATAAAATGTTCAAAAGTGATATAAGGGATATCATGACCGGTTACAGGGCGTTTAGCTATCTCTTTGTAAAATCATTTCCTGTATTGTCCAAGGGCTTTGAGATAGAGACAGAGATGAGCATACATGCGATTGACAAGAATATGCGTGTAGAAAATGTGATAATACAGTACAGGGACAGACCTGAGGGCAGTGTTTCAAAGCTTAATACCTATTCTGATGGAATGAAGGTGCTTGGCACTATTATCAGGCTGTACAAAAACTATAAGCCTTCCGGATTTTTTGGTTTGATCGCGGCATTGCTTGCTGTCATTGCAACTGTATTTGTCGCACCGGTGCTTGGCGATTACTTTGCAACAGGTCTTGTTGAGAGATTTCCGACACTTATAGTATGCTGTTTTGTGTATATAGCGGCTATTGAATCGTTTTTTGCAGGCATTGTGCTTGCTACAAGCAATCAGAAAAATAAGCATGATTTTGAGATGAACCTTATCAAGCTTGATATTCAGTACAAACAGTTATTAAAGGATTTGGACATCAATTAAAATTAAAAGGAACAAATATGGTAAATGATTATGTTGTTATGGATATAGAGACCACAGGTCTTAATCCAAAGAGTGAAAAGATAATAGAGCTTGGAGCAGCAAGGATAAGAGAGGGGAAGGTAGTTGATACCTTCTCTGCTTTTGTTAATCCGGGAAGAAGTCTTTCGGACAGAATAGTTGAGCTTACGGGCATATCTGACCGTGATGTGGAGAATGCTCCTTACATAGAAGAAATAATACAGGATTTTGTTGATTTTACAGGTGATGATGTGCTTCTTGGCCATAATCTGAGCTTTGACTATTCTTTTGTAAAAAAGGCAGCAGTGAATAATAAGCTTTCCTTTGAAAAGGATGGAATAGACACTCTAAGGATAGCAAGACGCTTTCTTGCACAGCTTGAGAGCCGCAGGCTGGGCTTTTTGTGTGAGCATTATCAGATAGAGTTAGAGGCTCACAGAGCCTTAAATGATGCGCTTGCCACCCACAGGCTTTATCAGAAGCTGTGTGCAGAGTTTATCAACAGCAAGACAGTTCTTGCAAATGAGAAGGAAAAGAATATTTTTGAACCAGGAAAGATGATATACAGTGTCAAAAAGGAGAGTCCGATAACCCAAAAGCAGTTTGAACATATCCTTAGACTTGCTGACAGATACAGACTTGGGCTTACACAGGAAAAAGATACCCTGACAGAGAGTGTCAGGGTATTTCTTGAGCCTGTAGAAGGCGTTAATTCAGAAAGAATAGATGTTGCACATATCTCAAAAAATGAGGCAAGCAGGATTATTGATAAGATTCTATCACTGTTTGCTGCTCGTATTTCCTGAGATTCTGTACGATACTTTGCTGCATGATCGAATTTATCAGCTGGGCATTATTTATAAGCTCAGCTATTTTTTCTTTATAGCCTAAAATATTGTAGATATCTGCAAGCATGTAGTAGGATTTGCTGACATCCGTATGTGTTGCTACGGCAAATTCAAGTACGATTTTTGCAAGCTCGTATTCTTTGTTCTCGTAAAGCTTTTCGGCAAGCTTTTGAAGGATTGTAACCATATTTGTGTAATGAAAATCATAATCACTTAATATAGTAATATTAGCAGTACCATATTCCAGCTTAAGGTCAGTATTGCTGATGCCGGTGAGATTTACTATTTTGTATTCTGACAGATCCTGCAGATCCAAAAGATAACCATTTATATCTTCATCAAACTGTTTTGGATGCATTCTCAGGATTTCCTCAGGAATGGTTATGTATTCAAGATTATCTAAGGATTTTTTGCGTGTGCTGTTTGCGCGGTATTCCTTTTGCCAGTATTCACGCTCGATTTTATCGCGCTCTTTTCTGGAATGCTGCAGTCCTAAAAAAACTATCGCAGATACGATGAAAAAACTTGTACAAAGTATAAAATTCATATATAATATCCTTTCAGAAATAGGTTTAGTTTTTTATTTGTTCTTTTTAAAAGGAGGAGTATTCTCATGATGAACATGCATAACAAGAAGACTCAGCGTACAATAGCAGCAGTAATTGCTGTCGTACTTGTTTTAGCTATGGTAGTTCCAACACTTTTAAGTGTCTTTGGTTAATACGTTTTGCCTATAAAAATGCACCAAAGCGGATATAATTGGTAAAATTTTGCTAATGAATAGTTACCAATATTATACTATACTGATTATGTTAATTACAATTGTCAAAATATCTAGATAATTGGTGGCGATTTAAACATTTTAACTAACTTTAGGTTAATCAAATAAGTGTCAGCATTTTTGAGGCTGATGGTGTAGAAAGGTCAAGGAGATTATGAAAAAAACAGGTGAATCAGTTAAAAAACATTTTTCTGTAAAAATTATTACAGGTATTGCTGTGGCATTGACAGGAATCAGTCTTGCAGTGACCGGAATAACTGGGACATCTATTGTAAATGCAAAGAGTGATGATAATGTGATTCTTGAAGGCATCTATATGGGAAATGTGGAGCTTTCAGGACAGAGCGTTGAACAGGCGTATGAGTCTGTAAACAGCTATGTGGACAGTTTAAAACAGAGAGTAGTTACCTTTGGTGCTGTTGATGACCATTATGTGGCAGTAACAGTCGGGGATCTTGGTCTTTGCTGGGTAAATCAGGAGGACATAGAGACAGCAGCGACTCTTGGCAAAAAGGGAAATATTGTTAAAAGATATAAGGCGATTCAGGATCTCAAGCATGGCAACAAGGTATTTGAGTTAAAGCTTGACATTGATAAAGATGCTTTAAGGGAAGTGCTGGATACACAGTGTACAGAGTATGATCTTCCTGCCGTAAATGCAACAATGACAAGAGAAAACGGAGAATTTGTTGTGAGCGACGGTCAGACCGGACAGGCTGTAAATGTAGAGGAATCCTTAGAAAAGATATATAAATATATTACTGAGGGCTGGGATGGAAAGGATGCTTCGATAGACCTTGTGATAGATGTGACACAGCCAAAGGGCAATGCCGAGGAGCTTAAATCACTTACAAATGTACTTGGTCAGTATAAGACAAGCTTTACCACCAGCAGCAGCTCAAGATGCAAAAATATTGAAAATGCCTGTAAGCTTATAAATGGGACACTGCTATATCCGGGAGAAGAGTTTTCTACTCTTGCCACAATCGTTCCTTTTACCACTGAGAATGGATATTTTCCGGCAGGCTCTTACCTTAACGGAAAGGTTGTTGAGAGTATAGGTGGTGGTATCTGTCAGGTATCTACTACTCTTTATAATGCAGTACTTTTATCAGAGCTTGAAGTAACGGAGAGAAGTAATCACTCGATGATAATAAGCTACGTTGACCCTTCAATGGACGCTGCGATAGCTGAATCGGCAGGAAAAGATTTTAAGTTCAGAAATAATCTGGATAAACCGATATATATATATGGATACACCGAAGGAAAGACTATTACATTTATGATATATGGTGTGGAGACAAGACCTGCAAGTCATAAGGTAAGATATGAGAGTGAGACTCTTTCGGTCACAAAACCTGAAAAAGATATACTTGTAGCAAATTCAGGGCTTCCTATTGGTAAATTCAATGTGGAGTCAGCGCATATCGGATATAAGGCACAGCTGTGGAAAATCGTTGAGGAGGATGGTGCAGAGGTAAGCCGTGAGGTCATAAATAAGAGCACTTACAAGGTTTCACCCCGCACAGCTACAGTAGGTATAGCAAGTGACAATCCTGCATATGTGGCACGTATGCAGGCTGCAGTGGCAACCGGAAGTCTTGATGCCTGCAAGGCAGAGGCAGCTGCTATTAATGCCGAGATAAGTGCTGTACAGAATCAGCAGGCGGCACTGGAGGCTTATTATGCTGAGCTTCTTCGCCAGCAGCAACAACAGCAACAGCAGGCAGCACAGTAAGATAAAGATATTGGAAAGGGCAAGATTTGAAAATATGAATTATGGAAAGTTAACGCAGGATATTTTTGAGCGTACAGTGCATAAGACAATTCAGAATAATTCAATATTATATAAAAATCATTTTAGTGGCACAGGACTGGGGGCAGACTGTGCCATTTTGCCCTTAAATAATGATAAAAAGGACGCTTTGCTGGTGACTGGACAGGCACTTGCCTATGGAAATGATCAGTATTCTGCGGTAAGAGCCATGATAGCGGCACTTAACCATGTGGCAGTGATGGGGGGAGTGTCTGCGGACAGGACAAACAGCGCAGAATTTATATTTATGGTGCCTGAAAAGCTTCGTGAGATAAAAGTCCGCAGGATGATAGAGCAGGCCGCCATAAAGGCACAGGAGATGGGCGTGCTAATAGCCTCTGTACAGACACAGGTGCTTCCTATGGTAAATGAGACGGTAGTTACCTGCAATGTCTGTGGAGCAAGAGTATCGGATTCAGAAAATGACAATATAAGTATTAATAATTCACATAAAACAGACACAAAGAACAAAGATTGTGGTATAATAGGCAGAAATGGCAATATGTCAGATAATGTCTGTGATGTAGTCATGACAAAGTGGATAGGTCTTGAGGGTACATCATTGATTGCAAGAGCAAACGGCGAAAAATTAAAGGAGAGATATCCTGAGGATTTAGTGGAAACGGCTCAGGGCTTTGATAAGTACCTGTCAGTACTTGAGGAGGCCGCCACCGCGGAGAAGTCCGGCATCTGTGCGATGCAGGTGGTTCGCGAGGGAGGCATCTTTGGAGCACTCTGGGAGCTTGCAGAGCATAATGATGTTGGACTGGTCATAGACTTAAAGAGTATACCCGTAAGACAGGAAACTATAGAGGTCTGTGAATATTTTGACATAAATCCATATGAATTGACAGGAGGAGGCAGCCTGCTGATAACAGCACCAAACGGGGCAAGAATCGTTGAAAAGCTGGCACATCAGGGCATACCTTCGGCAGTGATAGGATATACTACCTTTGGCAATGACAGGATAATACGTCAGGACGGCGAGTGCAGATATCTTGAACCTGCGAGAAATGATGAGATATTCAAGGTTTTTGACAAGAACAGACAGGATATTTTCTAAAAGGGTATTTACTGCATATTATTAGAAACAAAGAAAGGTATGGTTATTAATTATGAGAGAACAGATTTTATCAATTATAGAGAAAAACAGCAGAATCGATTTGCATGAGCTTGCCATTATTCTTGGCGTTGAAGAGGCAACTATCGTAAATGAGATGGCACTTATGGAAAAAGAGGGTATCATCTGCGGATACCACACACTTATCGACTGGGAAAAGACAAGTGTTGAGAAGGTAAATGCACTTATCGAGGTAAGAGTAACTCCGCAGAGAGGCCATGGCTTTGACAGTATTGCAGAGCGTATCTACAAATATCCTGAGGTACATGCAGTATACCTTATCTCAGGTGGATATGACCTTTTGGTAAGTCTTGAGGGAAAGACACTTAAGGAAGTATCCAACTTTGTATCTGACAAGCTTTCAACAATGGATTCAGTACTCAGTACAGCGACACACTTTATCCTTAAAAAGTATAAGGAGCATGGAACAATACTTGAAAAAAAAGATACCGATGAAAGGATACAGGTGACACCATAATGATAGAAAGAGGCACATTAAAGAGAGAACCGGTTAACAGTATAATAACCGGGATAAAACCATCAGGAATCAGAAAATTTTTTGACATAGTAAGTGAGATGAAGGATGCAATATCACTCGGTGTTGGTGAGCCTGATTTTGAGACTCCATGGCACATCAGAGATGAGGGTATCTATTCACTTGAAAAGGGAAAAACCTTCTATACTTCAAATGCAGGTCTTTTGGAGTTAAGACAGGAAGTGAGCAATTACATAAACAGAAAATATGGCGTTGATTATGATGCAAAATCAGAGATCATGATAACGGTAGGTGGTTCTGAGGCGATTGATATAGGACTTCGTGCAATGGTAGAGCCGGGGGATGAGGTGCTTATACCACAGCCAAGCTATGTTTCCTATGAGCCATGTGCAAGGCTTGCAGGCGCAGTTCCTGTGATTATTGAGCTTAAGCATGAGAATCAGTTCAGACTCACGGCAAAAGAGCTTGAGGATGCCATTACAGACAAGACAAAGGTGCTTATACTTC
This sequence comes from Lachnospiraceae bacterium, assembly GCA_017424235.1. Taxonomy (GTDB): domain Bacteria; phylum Bacillota; class Clostridia; order Lachnospirales; family Lachnospiraceae; genus COE1. Next base: position 13,065 of record JAFPAQ010000022.1, read on the forward strand.
CATTCCCTAACAATCCAACCGGAGCGATAATGGAGAGAGAGAATCTTGAAGAGATAGCCGAGGTTATCTTAAAACATGACCTGCTTGTCATTTCTGATGAGATTTATTCGGAGCTTACATATACAGACAAACATATATCTATCGTAAATATACCGGGAATGATAGAAAGAACAGTGCTTATTAATGGATTTTCAAAATCCTATGCAATGACCGGCTGGAGACTTGGTTATGCATGTGGACCAAAGGAAATCCTTGACCAGATGTACAAGATACATCAGTTCTGCATCATGTGTGCACCTACCACTTCACAGTATGCAGCTGTTGAGGCCTTAAAAAACGGTGATGATGATGTACAGATGATGCGTGATGCATACAATCAGAGAAGAAGATTCCTCGTTCATGCATTTAAGGAGATGAAGCTTGAGTGCTTTGAGCCGTTTGGAGCATTTTATATTTTCCCTTGTATCAAGGAGTTTGGCATGACCAGTGATGAGTTTGCAACACGCTTCCTCAAGGAAGAAAAGGTTGCTGTAGTGCCGGGAACAGCCTTTGGTGACTGTGGAGAAGGATTTATACGTATTTCATATGCATATTCACTTGAAAAATTAAAGATTGCGATTGCAAGGCTTGAAAAGTTTGTGAATAAGCTTCGAGAGGAACAGAAACAATGAATATAGTTTTACATCAGCCTGAGATACCTGCAAATACCGGAAATATTGGACGTACCTGCGTGGCAACCGGTACAGTGCTCCACCTTATAGAGCCTCTTGGATTTCGGCTGACAGGTAAGGAGCTTAGACGTGCAGGTATGGATTACTGGGAACAGCTTGATGTGCGCAGATACATGAACTTTGAAGAATTTGTAGAGAAAAATCTCAAGGATAATCCATCTGCAAAGCTGTGGATGGCTACAACAAAGGCAAAGAAGACATACGTAGAGGCTTGCTTTGGTGAAAATGATTTCATAATGTTTGGCAAGGAAAGTGCAGGAATCCCTGAGGACATACTTGTGGATTATGAGGATACCTGTATCCGTATACCGATGCTTGATACCATAAGAAGCCTGAACCTGTCCAATTCCGTAAGCATAGTGTTGTATGAGGCACTCAGACAGCAGAATTTTAGCGGGATGCAGCTTGAGGGTGAGCTTCATCACTTAAACTGGAATAAATAATATTATATTAGAAATAGGGACGGGGCTTGCTGTATCGTGCTTCCCAACGATACAGAAGCCCCGTCCTTATTGCGAAACGACATTAGCCCCGTTCTTTTACTATAATTTATGCCCTAATTTTTTTTAATTATTAGGGTTTCTTTTGGTCGAATTTACTTATATACTTAAATAAAAAATATGTTCAATGGAAGTTTCCATTGTGACGGAAAGTGAGGAAAAAATGTTTTATATCGGTATAGATTTAGGTACATCAGCAGTAAAGCTTCTTCTTATGGAAGCAAACGGCAAAATCAGCAACATAGTTTCAAAGGAGTATCCGCTTTATTTCCCGAATCCGGGCTGGAGTGAGCAAAAGCCTGAGGACTGGTGGGAAGCAGTAAAGGCAGGACTTAAGGAGCTTACAGAAGGCTTTGACAAGTCACAGATAGGTGGTATCAGCTTTGGTGGACAGATGCATGGTCTTGTAATCCTTGACAAAGATGACAATGTTATCCGTCCTGCAATTCTCTGGAATGACGGAAGAACTCAGGAGGAGACAGATTATCTTAACAATGTAATCGGAAAGGACAAGCTCTCTGAGTACACAGCAAACATTGCATTTACAGGATTTACAGCACCAAAGGTACTCTGGGTAAAGAATAAAGAGCCTGAGAACTTTGCAAAGATCACAAAGATAATGCTTCCAAAGGATTATATCGCATATAAACTTTCAGGAAGCTTCTGTACAGACGTATCAGATGCTTCAGGTATGCTTCTTTTTGATGTAAAGAACAAATGCTGGTCAAAAGAAATGATGGATATCTGTGGTGTAAAAGAGTCACAGATGGCTAAGATATATGAAAGCTACGAAGTAGTTGGCACAATTAAAGAAGATGTTGCAGCAGAGCTTGGCTTCCCTGCAACCGTTAAGATCGCAGCAGGTGCCGGAGACAACGCAGCAGCAGCAGTTGGTACAGGTACAGTTGGCAAACAGGCTGACGGTACAGCAAACTGCAATATTTCACTTGGTACAAGTGGTACTATCTTTATCTCAAGTGAAAAATTCGGAGTTGATGAAAACAATGCACTTCATTCATTTGCACATGCAGATGGAAAATATCATTTAATGGGCTGTATGCTCAGTGCTGCTTCATGTAATAAATGGTGGATGGAAGAAATATTAAAGACAACAGAGTTCGCAGCAGAGCAGCAGGCTATTACAGATGACAAGCTTGGAAATAACCATGTATACTTCCTTCCATACCTTATGGGTGAGCGTTCACCACATAATGATGCTAACGCAAGAGGTACATTTATCGGAATGTCTATGGATTCAAGCAGAGCTGATATGTATCAGGCAGTTCTTGAGGGCGTTGCATTTGCAATCCGTGATTCCTTTGAGGTTGCAAAGAGTCTTGGAATCGATATTAAGGCATCTAAGATCTGTGGTGGCGGAGCAAAGAGTCCATTATGGAAAAAGATATTTGCCAACGTACTCAATATAAGACTTGACCTTATCGAGAGCGAAGAAGGTCCGGGATACGGCGGAGCTATTCTTGCTGCTGTAGCTTGTGGAGAGTATGCATCAGTTGAAGACGCAGCACAGAAGCTTGTTAAGGTAGTTGGAAGCGTTGAGCCGGATGCCGAGATAGCTGCAAGATATGAAGAAAGATACAATAAGTTCAAAGCAATTTATCCAACTGTAAAAGTTCTTTTTCCAAATTTATAAAAAATAATTGACAATTGAAGATATCTGTGGTAAATTAGGCTATGTTGTGAGCGAGAGCTTACTCATAGCTGCCCAGATAGCTCAGTTGGTAGAGCAGAGGA
>JAFPAQ010000167.1 GCA_017424235.1 Lachnospiraceae bacterium
GAAACAATGGTGCGCGGATGGTTCAAAAATTCAAAGGGAGATTACAATGACTTTATCAGTGCAATGCTGCAGGATGATATTGACGCAATGAATGAATATATGAATCGTGTGGCACTTGGTACCTTCAGTTTTTTTGACACAGGGAAGGGACCCTTGGGTACTGAACCGGAGCGCTTCTATCACGGTTTTGTGCTAGGGCTGCTTGTAGATCTTCAGGACAGATATGTTATTACCTCTAACAGAGAAAGCGGCTTTGGCAGATATGATGTAGTTATTGAGCCAAAGGAACCGGAAAAACATGACGCCTACATTCTGGAATTTAAGACTCTTAACTCCAGAAGGGAAAGCAGTCTTGAAGACACCGTATCCGCAGCGCTGAGACAGATTGAGGAAAAGCAATACGCAGCAGGTCTGATGGAACGTGGCATCGCAAAGGAACATATACACAGCTATGGCTTTGCATTTGAAGGGAAACAGGTACTTATCGGGAAATAGTATTAGGGAAATAAAAAAATAGCCTGAGCTGTTAGGTTCAGGCTTAACTTCTTTATAACACAATCTATTTTTATTCCGCTAAGTTTTCACTATTTTTACACTATTTCTTAGTAAATTGAATATTCCTGTAATTGGATTTTTTCTAAGTCTTCCAAAAATGCTTCTTCCGTAAATTCCTGCAGGTTTAGATAAAAGCAATAAGAAATCGTACTGCCTGGCACATCTGTATAAGCAACAAACCATTCAGTTCCTTGCTCTGTCTGGAGAACTGCTCGTTCTATCGTTACCTCGCCCAATGTTATCGCTTCCATCTCTTTCTTTTTCTACAGTATCTAACTCCAGAAAATCTGAGCGAAAAACAACGACACTGTCTAACATATTTTCATATGGAGAAACCACAACGTTTTTATTACTGGCACTGATACGCATACACATCTTTTAATCATTATATGAAAACTCTAATAACGTATTCAGACTTCCGCTTTCCTGCAAAGATGACAAGTCAACATAAGGCGCAAAATCCTTTATATGCAATTTATTCAAATTCCACCCATTCAGTTTCTCCATTGTTATACTCTACTTTTTCCTCTGCTAAGATAACTTTACCTGTCACTGCGTCAAAATCTATATGAGCAAAATTACCATTTGGAGAAATGCCAATTACTTCAAGAAATATTCTAATATCATCAGGTGAATCTACCAAAGAAGCATAAGACATCTTAAAATTATATCCAGACACCCAATCCTTATTATTTAACGGATCGCCACCTCTCATTCCCATTTCTTTTGCCATTTTTACCGCTTCCTTGGCTGTCAAATTTATTTCAGATAAATCTAATAATCCATTATTAACATTATTATCAAAATGCTCTACAACATCAATCTTTCCATCACTAATCAAAACAGATACATAATTTCCATCTTGATTTGCAAAATTAACATACCACCACTGCCTTTTACCATCCTCTCCTGACATTTCATTTATATCATAATCATTATCATAACTATGCACTTCTGTCAGTTGAAGGTCACTGTAATATTTTAGTGCTTCGTTCATTCCGATTGAAATTGCCTCTTCCATTGATATTTCAACTTTTTCGCAATGTTCCTTGGATATTTTTATACCAATTTCTTCAAAAGATTCACTGATATCCGTTTCACTTGCCACTTCTGACATTTCTATATCTATTGAGTCTCTGTATGAACAGGAAGTCAAAGCTACAGCAGCCAAAATGATACCTGCCATAACTTTGATTCTATTCAGGCCACTCAACAGATTACATATAGTATTGCAATCCTTTTGCGCCATGACCTCTTACTCCTTATCAATATGGA
>JAFPAQ010000168.1 GCA_017424235.1 Lachnospiraceae bacterium
ACCCTCATTACTTGCCTCAATTATAGATTCAAAGAGTTCCTGTTTACTTGCATAATGTTTATATAAAGCCGGGGCACTTACATTTACTGCTTTTGCAATCTGACCAACACTTACAGCCTCATAACCTTTCTGTGCGAATAATCTTAATGCTTCTATCAAAAATGTATCCTTGGTACTCTTTTTATTTTCTTCTTCCTGTATCATACAAAACCTCATTACAATAAATTTATTCATCTTTTTATAGACATCATATATAAAAATAACTGAATTATTCTTATACAAACTGTAATAAATCTACAACTGCAAAATATTAAATCAGTCCATTAGAAAACAGTTCATTAAGTATTTTATCTGTATCGTCTATTTTCTCAACCACTGTATTCTTTTTTGAATATTTGAATATCTCGCTGAAATCATCAAAATCCTGAAGATCCTGTTGTGTTCCAACTGCCTGCATATAAGCTTTTTCAAGCACATATAGTGCAGCAAATGCATTACATACATTTCCAAGATTTGCCTTATTATAAGACAGCTTTGCATCACTTGAAGAAACTGATACAGCTCTGTTGTCTCTTAGTCTATTGTACTCATTCCACCACTTAGGTGTATTGGCACCGCTTTTTAAAACAAACTGATCTCTGTTTGTTCTATCTTTCCTTATCTCAATTTCAAAATTATCCCATGCGTTTACAGATATATCATCAATCAGAGTGCATTGATACTTATTTAACTGAATACGCTCTCCTTCAATGTCTGAATCTATTTCTGTAATCTGAAATTCATTTTGTATTTCATACCACCATTTTACTATATTATTTTTACTTATTTCTAATTTAAAGTCTTTATTTATTTCTCCTGCCATAGCTTTTCCAATTATATCAATTTCACTACAAACAGTTTGAAACAGCTTTAAATATTGTATTGAATATGTGTTGAAGTTATCTGTATCCAGCTCTACACATTTTAAGGTTGCAATAAATTCCTTTTCAAGCTCTCTGTAATATCTCCAATAATTCTTTATAAACTTCACAAAATTATCATGATCACGGTTTATATACATTCTTACAACTCCATTCTATTATTAACGTACTCGTAACTATTCAGTTCCTTCATAATTGCGATGAATCGTGCAATGCCTCTCATTCAAGCTTCGTACTGTCCTGAACAGTTACATGTACTCTTATAAATCTTCAACATCAATAGTTTTAATTCCTGCATCCATAAGAATTCTGGCAAATATCCCCTGTCCCTTAATCTTATGCCCGCTGAAAGTTCCATCATATATTTCCTTAACACCACAGCTCGGACTTCTGGATTGCAAAATACAAAGATCAACATTATTTGCAATAATCTTTCTAAATGCTGCCTCTGCTCCTCTACGAAATTCCATATCAACATTATCCCCATTTTTATTTGTTACAATCCCATTCACTATTTCTGAAGGAATCCTTGGAGTAGAAAGCCCGCCCATTACTTCAGGACAAACTGAAATTACTTCATGTCCTTTAATATATTCTTTAACCTTCTCACTATAATTATTTCCACCATTATATTTGCAATTCTCACCCAATAAGCATGCACTTACAGCGATTTTCATACTAATAACCACTCTTTCTTCAAATTCTGCGAATTTGTGCAAAGCACAAATTTGCCGTGTGCAAAAACTTCCGTTTATGGTTTTTGCACACTATCCCCATTTCTCATCTCAAAATAATACTATGATATATTTGTTGCTATTCCAATCGAAACATAATTCTCTATAACTGCCTTAAGGTCTGTATCATCAGAAGTAGAATAATTTCTCACTCCCTCTACCATATACGAAATCCTGTCATCAGAAATCACACTTTCTATATAACGATCATTAAAAAAGCCCTCTACAGCTACTTTTCTATCATTAAGAACTCCCTTACACTCTGATAATGAACATCCCGGAAAATTTACATTCCATATCTGATTAACTGAAAGCGGTTTATTTATAAGTTCCTCAATAATATTCTCCAAATATTTGTCTGTAACTTCGTGTCTGTCACATGCTTCCTCCGAAAATGCGATTGTATGTACTTTTTGATATGCTGCCTCAAATGCTGCTCCGGCAGTCGCAGAATATTGCAAGTCTGAAGCAACATTATATCCATAATTTATGCCGGAAAAAACATAATCCGGTCTTTTGGACATAACATTTAATATTCCAATCCTGACGCAGTCTGCCGGCTTGCCATCACATGCATAGGCATGTACTCCGGATACCGGAAAATCAACCTTCCATATCTCAACACTATGTCTTAAGGTTACACTATGAGACATTGCACTTCTCTGACTATCAGGTGCAATTACCCATACTTCACCAAATTTTACCGCAGCCTTAGCAAGACGAATAATTCCGTCAGAATCTATACCATCATCATTTGTAATCAAAATTTTTTTCACATTAATCCTCATTTCTAAGCTATTTAGCAAACAAATTGTCCCTTAATCTGTCTGTATTAATTTTGCAAACTAATACAAAAATGGTATACTGTGATTTCTTTCACAGTATACCGACTTTGATCATATTCCTATTATTCATGCTCCCTGACGTATACAGCCAGTTCCAAATCCATCTTCTGAATGTGTTCAAACAACCAGTTCACAACATTCTTCCTTACTGCAAACACAAATTCCTCTGTAGGTCCTTCTTCCTCCTCAAGCATTTCGTGAAGCTCCTCAATCGCTTTTTTAAACTCAGCATGTTTTTTTCTGTGCTCGTCTATTGCCGGATAAGAAATCTCTACCTGAAGCTTTTCTTCTGCTGCGAAATGAAATTCTGTATATTCTGCCAGATAACCCAAAATCTTAATTGCCTTGACCTTTTCCTTGCTCTCCTCACAGAAGGTTAGAAGGTCATCAATTTTCCCAATCAGTTCTTTATGCTGGGTATCAATCATATCATTTCCTGTAACAAGACTTTGATCAAACTCTAAATGCATATCTGTATCCCCCTTTTACTTTTGTATTTTATAATAGATTACTACTTTATATTTAATAGTACCGTATTTTTACTGTTTTTGCAATTACAAATTGACTGAATTTATTTATTTTTTACAAAATATTTTGTAATTATTAATTAAATTTCATACTAATCCCGCATAACTCTGCTTTGCAGAGTTACAAATAGATATGAAAAAGCTTTAGCTTTTTCCTGTATGAAACTTAGAACTTCTTCGCGAAAGAGCCCTTGCTCTGAGCGAAAAAGAATTTCTTTAAATTCTTTAGAAGTTCTTTTCATACTAAATACTATTCTTTTATATGATCAATTTACTTTATTATAGGAAATGTTTTCTTATATATTATCCTACTAATTAACAACAAAAATACTTAAAATACCTCAAGTACCTTCGCACCTTCTCTTACAAATGCAATAAATTCTTCAATTTGTGCGCTTACTGTAATCCATGTATTTCCTTCATACCTGGTCTTGTCTTTAGTCAAAATCCAGTTTCCTTCCGGTAAATATACCCTTCTCTGTGTCTGTCCCTGCACAGAAATCGGAGCAAACAAAATATCCTCTCCAAAAAAATACTGGTCTCCTGTTTGATAGCACACTTCGTCCATTGGATAATTTACAAACATTGGACGCATAACCGGAATGCCCTCATTTGAAGCAACATCCATCTGTTCTTTTATGTAAGGGATCAAGCGATATCTAAGTGCTATCAGTTCACTCAATATAGGAAGATTTTTGTTACCAAAGCTCCAGATTTCATTATCTCCGCCTGTAGGCTCCTTAATATCCCTGCTTCGATCATGACCATCTCTACTGCCATGCAGACGCATTACCGGACAAAATACTCCATATTGAAACCATCGTACAATCAGTTCTCTAAAATAGTCGCTTTCAATGTTTCCACCATAAAAACCACCAATATCGGTATTCCACCATGGAATGCCACACATAGCCATATTCAGTCCTGATTTTATCTGCTCAGTAAGGCTTTCAAAGGATGAACGAATATCTCCCGACCATACAACAGTACCAAATTTCTGAGCCCCCAGATAAGCACATCTGGATAATGTAACCACATCTTTTCTGCCTATTTTTTTCATGCCATCATATACAAGCTGCGAATAAAAATATGGATACATTAATCCTACTTCATCACCGCGTCCCGCATACATCAGTATATTGTCAAAATGTTCCGGATGAATCTCAGGTTCCGCCTCATCAAACCACATTTGATCAACACCATTATCGATATAATTTTCTTTCAAGCGATTCCAAATATACTCGCGTGCCTGAGGATTCGAAGGATCAATCTCTGCCTGAGGACCATAGAAATCAAATACTCTGTTACTGCCTGATGCAGTTCTCAAAAGCATATTATGATTTAACATATAATAATAATTTTCACTGTGCTCATTAATGGTTGGCCACATGGAAACCATAAGCTTTATGCCCATTTCATGAAGCTTATCAGCCATTTCTTTTGGATTAGGCCAGAATTTTGGGTCAAATTTGTAATCTCCCTGCTCTGTCCAGTGAAAATAATCAATAATAATCACAGAAATAGGAACACCAAGTTCTTTATATTTTCTGGCAACTTCCAATATCTGCTCCTGATTTTCATATCTTAACTTACACTGCCAGAAACCAAGAGCCCATTCGGGCATTAATGGAGCATGACCTGTCAAATCAGTAAGTTTTCCACAAACCTCCTTAGGACTACCTTCAATTACTACATAATCTACTCCTTTAGCAGAATCACTACTCCACCTGGTTCTATTGTTAGCAAGTTCTGCTGTACCCGTTGATGGCATATTCCACAGAAAGCCATAACCAAGTGAAGAATAAACATAAGGAATGGAACATTTCGTGTTTAAGTGCATCAAATCGACTGTACAGCCTTTCTTACTAAACACATTCATTCTTTCATGACCAAGTCCATAAAACTGTTCCTGTTCATTTGCTTCGAAAGTCACACGAATTTTCCATAAACCACTTCCAACACTTCTGTAATTTCTATACCCAAATCCAAATGTCTGCTCAGGCTGCTCCCGAATTAGCAGCTTGTCTCCGGACCAGTATGAAACACTTCCATTATCTTCCATTCTCAGCTTAAGATTTCCAGTTTGTAAAAATGTTACATTTCCTTCTTGCCAGGCACGTGCATTGCAATCTGTATCCGGAAGAAGTGTCCAATTTTCATCAGATAATTTCATGGAAGCTGTTGCCTTAAATCGTATGCAGCCTTCCTTTATCGCACTAATAGTTCCTATTTCACCTTCGCGCATAAAGTGAATAATGTTATTAACAATATTGATTTCCATAAGTTTTCTTTACACCTCCAATATAATAATACTTGCGTCATACTATATTTTTCTATTATAATAATTTCGAAAAATATAATTATTCTATCATTTTGAGGTAAAGTATGAAATTGTATCAAGATGTTCCTCATGGAACAACAAACTATCCCTTTCAGGTTCATGAAACCTATTGCGAAAATGGACTATCACTATATCCCCATGTTCATCCCGAAATCGAAATTACTATAATAACCAAGGGTAGCGGAATATTTTATATTGAAGGAAAAGAGTATCTTGTAAAGCAGGGGGATTGTATCTTTATATCTCCCAACCAAATTCACCTCGCCAGCTCTGACAAAGAAAATAATGAAGCCTCTTTCTATTCATTAGTCTTTCTTCCACAGTTTTTGACATCAGACAGAAATCATCTTATTTATACAAAGTATATCAACCCAATTCTTCAGGGAAATAAACGCGTTTCCCCAATAATAGACTGTAGCAAATCCTGGCATGCGGACATTTTGCGCCTTGCAAACAAAATACAATCTTTGTATTTTTCAGACGATAACGAATTGCTATGTCAATCAGCAATTTTGGAATTATGGTATCATATATATGCTAATTCCGAGACTCTTTTGTCTCCTCCCGTAAACAAAGCTGCGTTCCTACTAAAAGACACTCTTGATTATCTGGAAAACAATTATTTTGAGCATATAACCGTATCCGACTTAGCTTCAAGAGTAAACTTAAGCCAAAGCTATTTTTCAAAACTATTTAACCAATATATGCACACAAGTCCTATCGATATGCTGATAAAAATTCGTTTATATCATAGTGCTCAGATGTTGCTTAATGAGTCTCTTTCCGTAAGTGAAATTGCGCTTAGATGCGGTTTTAATGATTTCAGCTATTTTTGTAAATGCTTTCGCATTCGATATGGATGTAGTCCCTGCAAATACAAGAAAATTTGAATTACCTTAAATTTTTCTTTGACTGACTCCTACTCTTCCCAGATAAGCCAAAAAGAGCTGCTACCCGAAAACATTTTTTCGTTTTCCGTCTGATTTTCCACTGCAATCTCAAACACCATATTCCTATTATCATCCGTATCAGCTGCAACTGCTATATGTGCATAATAATCACCCACATAATATGCGGTTCCCACCCCTTCCCTATAATCTATGGAAATAACATTTCCGTAATTTTCACTTATTTTTTTAAGGAGTTCAGACTCACTTAATTGTTTGGTATCATCGCCAA
>JAFPAQ010000169.1 GCA_017424235.1 Lachnospiraceae bacterium
CTCGCGTCTTTTTGCGTGATAATCCGTAGGTATCATAGTTAGGGTTTTTGACTATAACATAATTCAATAAAATAATTAAAATAAATAAATTACATAAAAAGTTCACAAAATATCTGAAAATTACTAAAGATATCTATAAATCAACCGATATATTAAATGAGAGATTTACATAAGGGTAAATCAAAGTATTTTATTTTAAACCAACAAAAAACGTATAACGTGAAAGGAGGGAGTACCGGGCATAATACGCGGGACAGTGATGAGTATAGCGAAGGCGTATATCTGGGGAGATAAGGCTCGGTATGGAAGGAGTAAATGGTAGTACAGCATAATTTACAGGCGATGAATGCCAACAGAATGTTAGGAGTTACCACCACACAGGCTGGTAAATCGACAGAAAAACTTTCAAGCGGTTACAGAATTAACCGTGCAGCAGATGATGCAGCAGGATTAGCTATTTCAGAAAAGATGAGAAAGCAGATAAGAGGTCTTGATCAGGCTTCACAAAACTCAGAGGATGGTATTTCCTGTGTACAGACAGCAGAAGGTGCTCTTGCAGAAGTGCAGGATATGCTTCAGCGTATGAATGAACTCTGCGTACAGGCTGCAAACGGTACAAACTCCAAGTCAGACCGTCAGTATATTCAGGACGAGATTGACCAGCTTGTATCAGAAATTGACAGAGTAGCAGAGACTACCAAGTTCAATGAGACGTACCTATTAAAGGGTGATGAAAATAAAGTAAAGAAAAATGTATATATAACAAATTATTCAATGACATTTACAAAGAATAATGTAAATAACTCACATGAGAATAAAATTGCACTTGATAATAAAGTAAACTATGCCGGCAATAATAACATTATTATGGTCAGCAAAGATATTCTTACAGCCAATTCAAGTACCAAGCTTGCTTCTACAGTAGTAAAGAAGGGTGATGATATTACCCAGTTTATGGAGAAAGCATCTGTAACTGTACCGGCAGGTACAATTACAGTATCTTACAGTGCAGCCGAAACATCAAAGATAGTTGGAAATGGTACACGTCCTAGTACACCTGCCTGGTATGCAAAGGGATCTTCAACACCAGCAACTGATGAACAGATTGCAAAGGATTTGGAGTGGGATCCTGTTAGTGGTAATGTAACCTTTAAGGCAGGAGTAGTGTATTATACAGATCCAGCATCAGCAGATCCAAACGGAAAACAGTTTTCAAAGGTATTAGGTACTGCACCGTCAGCAGCGTTCAAAAAGCAAACAAATAGATTCTACAAAAATTCTACAGCTACACAAGAAGTAACAGAAGCAGAGCTTAAATCATATTTTAATGCTGATGGAACAAGAAAATCAGGCACTGGCTTTGAATTATATAAGGTAACCAGTGATGGAAAACCTATAATAGTGGGAGATGAGCAGATTGCAAGATATGTAAATGTATATGTTGCAGGTGACAAGGTTCCTAATATGTCAGCAGCTGATAATAAGGCGGGAGCAGATATTAGCGACAAGTATGTCGCATTTGTAAACTGCGAGTTAAAAGCAGCTCTTGCTGTTGGCTCAGATGGAAATGTAAATGGAAATGTTGAATATGACCTTTCTACCAATGGATTAGATGATAAGGTAAGGGCAAATAAAGACTTATTTATTTATGATTCAAAGAATGATACAGTAGTGCATATTGCTGAAGGCAGTGAGATGACAGAATACATCAATGATGATAATACCATGAAGGACAGATACAGACTTATTGATATTCTTGACAGCAAGGTATCAGAGGGTGGATTTGCAGCGGGTACATCTAATAGAGTAAAAGAGCAGGTGCTTGCAGGAAATAGCTTCAAGTGGGGAGACAACTATATTGAAGCAGCAGTAAGTATGCAGAAGCTCTATGATTCAAATGGTCTTGAGATTTCAGGAGTGGCACTTAACAAATTCTTTGATGAGAATGGAAATTACATGGGTGGACTCTATACTACAAATCAGGCAAGAGCCATTGATGAAGTATTTGCAAATGATGAATCAGATGCGTTTATGAATATTTCAAGTGTTCTCGGACATCCTGCAACTACTATTGACCAGTATATCAGTCAGGCATCATACCTGTCAGCAGATGGACTTGACTTCCAGTTACAGGCAGGTGCAGACTCAGACAGGGAGAACAAGGTAAATATTTCAATTGATACACTTACAGCTACAGGACTTGGCATTGATAAGCTTGCAAGCTGGAATATCGGCATTGTTGATGAGACAGGAAACAATGCTACAGATGCTATAGATGTGGTAGCTGAGGCATTACAGAAGGTATCAAGACAGCGTTCAAATCTCGGTGCTGTTCAGAACAGATTAGAGCATACTATTAAGAATCTCGACAATGTAGTTGAGAATACTACAGCAGCAGAATCACAGATTCGTGATACAGATATGGCAACAGAGATGGTTAAGCATGCTAATACCAATATTCTTACACAGGCAGGTCAGTCAATGCTTGCTCAGGCAAATCAGGCAAATCAGGGAGTGCTCAGCCTCTTACAGTAAGGTTAATAAATAAAATACTCAAAAAAATGAACTCCAAAGACAACTCTTCGGGGTTCATTTTTTGGGTATAATGAATACCATTAACTTAATTTGTACATTAAAATAATTGCCATTTATGTATAAATTTGATAAAATGCAAAATGGCAGTACCAAAACGGTAGGCGGTTATTCCTTCTTTTATCTCATTGATGATATTCTCATTCTTTTTGAAAGGGGTTGATTTTATGAGAAATACAAAAGAAAGGCTCATTAATGTTGAAATTAAGCGATTTTATTTCA
>JAFPAQ010000170.1 GCA_017424235.1 Lachnospiraceae bacterium
AGCATATTCAAGACTGCGCGTATGTTCTTTTACACCGTTTTCAATTAATTCGGCATATTCCTTTTTCCATTCATCAATCTGATTTACACAACGACGAGGATATTCGTCAAGAGGAATATTGAATTTATCAATCAATTCAGGATACTTACTCTTGATGTAAAATGCATTGTATTCAGCATTGTGCTCACTTGATTCGGTACAGTAATATCCGAAATTCCTTATGTAGTCCATACGTACCTTATCTTTATTATCGGGATTTGCAATATACTCATCAACCTTTGATTTGATTTCGGGATAAAGGTCAACTCCGTTTTTATCCTTAATTTCAAGAAGCCATGCCATGTGGTTAATACCTGCAATAAGCTCCTTTCTGCCCTCGAGCTTATCCTGCATTCCCAATTTCTCAAAAAGTCTCTCACTGCATATCTGTACACTGTGGCACAAACCTATTGTTTTTATGGGAGAATATCTCTGCATATAGCCTGTCAGCATAGCCATTGGATTTGTGTAGTTTAAAAACAGTGCGTCAGGACAGACTTCTGCCATGTCTCTTGCAAAATCATCAAGAACGGGAATTGTACGCAATGTACGCATAATTCCACCTATACCGAGTGTATCACCGATAGTCTGTCTTAAGCCGTATTTCTTGGGGATTTCAAAGTCTGTAATTGTACAGGGGTCATATCCTCCTACCTGAATTGCATTTACAACGAAATCTGCTCCGCGCAGTGCTTCTTTCCGCTGCTCTACTCCTACATAGCATTCGATTTTACCGAAACCGCCCTTAGCAGCACGCATTGCCTCTAAAATAGTTCTGCTTTCTTCGACACGACTTGCATCAATGTCATAAAGTGCAAAAATGCTGTCCTTAAGAGAATCAACGCACATACAGTCTCCTATTACATTTCTCGCAAATATAGTACTGCCTGCACCCATAAATGTGATTTTCATGTCTAACTCCTCCTAAAGTAAATTTTATAATCATTATATATTGACGAAGACAAAATTAAAATGGTATAATTATAATAATACTTGTCATTTCTATTGATGTTGAAAAGGAGAATGGTTTTCATTATGATGCATGATATTATAGTTAGAGACGAAGGCTATGCCGGTTTAAATCCAATTCAGTTTGGATATGAAAAATGCATGCAGTTACACTCTTTCGGGCCTGCAACAAGAACGCACTGGCTTATACATTTTGTAGAATCAGGATTTGGTGTTTTTAAGATAGGGGAGAAGGAGTATAATGTAGGTCCCGGGGAGATGTTTGTCATTCCTCCTTTTGTAGAGACTTATTATGAGGCGGATGGTAAAAATCCGTGGAGCTATATATGGATTGGTTTTACTGCAGATAGCGAGCTTCCTGTTTCATTAACAGATGTTATCCGTTGCCCAAAGGCCGCCGGTATTTTCAGCTTAATGAAAAACTCAATATCATTTGAAAATGGAAGAAGCGCTTTCCTTCTTTCAAGGCTGTGGGATTTATTTGCACTTTTACTTGATGATGAAAAACATAATGTGGACTATGTCGATACAGCGCTGGATATTATACACTCTGAATACTTGTATGATATAAC
>JAFPAQ010000171.1 GCA_017424235.1 Lachnospiraceae bacterium
AAGGCATGGTTATGAAAAATGTTGGAATCTGACAATCAAAATAATATGCATAAACAGGAATCTAATAAAAATTACTGGATGGGATTTGTCGCAGGAATACTTGTGACTGTTGTTTTATCCTGTGCTGCCATGCTGATCGTAATTGGTGTAACTAAAAATAACAGTTTTGTGAAGACAGCCAGGAAATCTCAGGATACGGAGTCAATTACTGATCAGTCTGTTATCAACAAGATGTCGATTGTTGAGAATATAGTCAGAAAGAATTACTGGCAGGATATTGATGAGGAAACGTTGGAGCAGGGTGTATACAGAGGTATTCTCGACTCGTTAGAAGATCCATACAGTGTATATTATACGGCTGAGGAATTGGAAAAACTCAGAGAGGAAACACAGGGAATATATTATGGAATCGGAGCATATATAAGTCAGAATACAGATATTGGATATGCACAGATAAGTAAAGTTATCAAGAATACTCCGGCTGAGGAGAGCGGTCTTATGCAGGATGACATCATTTATAAAGTAAATGATGAGGATATGCAGGGTAAAGACAGTAATTATGTAGTAAGCAGGATAAAGGGCGATGAGCATACCTTTGTAAAGATTACAGTAATACGTGAGAATGAAAAAGATCCAATCGATTTTGATGTAGAGCGCAGAAAAATAGAGACTCCTACTGTTGAATATACTATGTATGAAGACAACATGGCATATATACAGATATCAGAATTTGATATAGTGACAACCTCACAGTTTGAGAATGCTTATGAGCAGGCTAAGAAGGATGGCATGAAAGGTCTTATTATAGATCTTAGAAGTAATCCGGGCGGAAATCTTTCAACTGTATGTGAGATTGCAAGAATGATTCTTCCTAAAGGGCTTATTGTTTATACCGAAGACAAGTATGGAAAACGTGAGGAATATACCTGTGATGGAAGTCATCAGATAGATGTACCGTTAGTAGTGCTTACTAATGGACACAGTGCAAGTGCATCTGAAATACTTGCGGGAGCAATAAAGGATTACAAGATTGGCAAGCTTGTAGGTACAACTACCTTTGGAAAGGGTATAGTTCAAAGTGTCTTATCTTTGTCCGATGGTTCGGCTGTCAAGCTTACAGTAAGCTCATATTTTACACCAAACGGAAACAACATTCATGAGATTGGTATTGAGCCTGATGTTGAGGTTGAATTTGATTCAGAACAATACAAGAACGGAGTAGACAATCAGCTTGAAAGAGGTAAGGAAGTCCTTGCAGGTATGATGAAATAGAAAACATAGTAAAAAGTACAAACAAATATTCGATATTTGTCTGTACTTTTTTTATTTAGTTTGTTATAATGCATCTTAGAAATATGGTAAACGATAACTTGACATCACTATTATGGAGATATGAGGATATGGAATTCAAATTGCACTCAGAATATGCACCAACCGGCGATCAGCCACAGGCTATAAAAGAGTTGGTAGATGGGTTTAAAGAAGGAAATCAGTTTCAGACTTTGTTGGGAGTTACAGGCTCCGGTAAGACATTTACAATGGCAAATATAATAGCTGCGCTTAACAAGCCTACGCTTGTGATTGCGCATAATAAGACCCTCGCAGGACAGTTGTACTCAGAATTTAAGGAGTTTTTTCCTGAAAATGCAGTTGAGTACTTTGTGTCCTACTATGATTATTATCAGCCTGAGGCATATATACCGCAGTCTGATACTTACATTGCAAAGGATTCATCGGTAAACGATGAGATAGATAAGCTCAGACTTTCAGCCACAGCATCACTTACGGAGAGAAGGGATGTTGTTGTGGTTGCAAGCGTGTCCTGCATATATGGTTTAGGAAGTCCTGACGAATATCAGGGAATGATGCTTTCATTAAGACCCGGAATGACTAAGGACAGAGATGAGGTAGTACGTGCTCTTATAGAAATGCAGTATGACAGAAATGATATAGATTTGGACCGTGGACGCTTCAGAGTTCATGGGGATGTTGTTGATATCAATCCTGCGCAGGGCGGAGATTATCTTATAAGAGTGGAGTTTTTTGGTGATGAGATAGACAGGATAGCACAGATAGATGCAGTTACAGGAAAGGTGGTTGCGGAACTTTCACATACGACAATTTTCCCTGCATCTCATTATGTTGTTGCTCCTGAAAAAATTGCAAAAGCATGTGAGAAAATCGAAGAAGAGATGAAGGAAAGGGTAAAGTTCTTTAAGAGTGAGGATAAACTTTTAGAGGCCCAGAGAATTTCTGAAAGAACCAACTTTGATATTGAGATGTTACGAGAGACTGGTTTTTGTTCAGGAATAGAGAATTATTCAAGACACTTGAATGATACAAAAGAAGGTGAACCGCCATATTGTTTATTGGATTTCTTTACAGATGATTTCCTTATTATAGTAGATGAGTCTCATATGACCATACCTCAGATACGTGGCATGTATGCAGGAGACCGTTCAAGAAAAAATACTCTTGTTGATTATGGTTTCAGGCTTCCTTCTGCACTTGATAACAGACCATTACAGTTTGATGAATTTGAACAGAAAATAGACCAGATGCTCTTTGTTTCAGCTACTCCCAATGTATATGAGCAGGAGCATGAGCTCTTAAGGGCAGAACAGATTATAAGACCTACAGGACTTCTGGATCCCGAGATAGAGATACATCCTGTAGAGGGGCAGGTAGATGATCTCATTTCGAGAATAAATGAAGAGACAGCTAAGCATAATAAGGTATTGGTAACAACTCTTACCAAAAGAATGGCTGAAGATCTTACCAAGTATATGGCTGATGTGGGGATAAGAGTAAAATATCTTCATTCGGATATAGATACTCTTGAGAGAGCAGAGATAATAAGAGATATGCGACTTGATGTCTTTGATGTGCTTGTCGGTATCAACCTTTTGAGAGAGGGACTTGATATACCTGAGATATCACTTGTTGCCATACTTGATGCGGACAAGGAGGGCTTCCTTCGTTCAGCTACTTCACTTATTCAGACAGTAGGACGAGCTGCGCGTAATGCGCAGGGGCATGTTATCATGTATGCTGACAACATTACTGATTCTATGAGAGTGACTCTTGATGAAACAGCAAGAAGACGTGCCATACAGCAAAAGTATAATGAAGAGCATGGTATCACTCCACAGACTATCAAAAAAGCAGTGCGTGATCTTATAAGTATTTCAAAGGCGGTAGCAAAGGAAGAGCAGAGCTTTGAAAAAGATCCTGAATCAATGAATGAAAAGGAACTTAAAAAGCTTATACAGACTGTTGAGAAGAATATGCGCAAAGCGGCAGCAGATCTTAACTTCGAGGCTGCGATGGAGCTTCGCGACAAGATGACAGAATTAAAACAAATTTTAAATGAACTTGAAAAAAAATAAGAGTTGTGTTCGTAACTAAGAGGGTACTGAATAGTTACGATTATTTTAATCACTTGATGTACCAAAAATCAAAGAAAGGCATGGTCAGTGTAATATGAATGCACAAGAGTTAAAGATGCTCCCGAAAAGTGAACTTATAAGAATCCGTGGAGCAAATGAGCATAATTTAAAAAATATCAGTCTTGATATACCAAGAAATAAATTTGTAGTACTTACAGGACTTTCAGGCTCCGGTAAGTCATCACTTGCATTTGACACTATATATGCAGAGGGGCAGCGCAGATATATGGAGTCGCTGTCTTCATATGCAAGAATGTTTCTGGGGCAGATGGAAAAGCCGAATGTGGAGAGTATAGATGGATTGTCACCGGCTATTTCGATTGACCAGAAATCCACAAACCGAAATCCACGTTCCACAGTTGGAACTGTTACGGAGGTATATGACTACTTCAGACTTTTATATGCAAGAATAGGTATACCGCATTGTCCTAACTGTGGCAGGGAGATAAAGAAGCAGACTGTAGACCAGATGGTAGACCAGATAATGGGACTTGAAGCAGGAACCAAGATACAGCTTCTGGCACCTGTAGTAAGAGGACGAAAAGGTGAGCATGTCAAGGTGCTTGACAGAGCCAAGAAATCAGGTTATGTACGTGTCCGTATAGATGGGATAATGTATGACCTTTCTGAAGATATAAAGCTTGATAAAAATATAAAACATAATATAGAGATAGTAGTTGACCGTCTGGTGGTGAAGGAAGGTATAACAGGACGACTTACAGATTCTATCGAAAATGTACTTAAGCTTGCAGATGGTCTTATGATAGTAGATGTCATAGGAGGAGAGCCTGTTAATTTTTCAGACAGCTTTTCATGTCCAGACTGTAATATAAGTATTGATGAGGTTGAGCCAAGAAGCTTTTCATTTAACAATCCTTTTGGTGCATGCCCTGAATGTGTGGGACTTGGATACAAAATGGAATTTGACATAGACCTTATGATACCGGATAAGAGCCTTAGCATTAATGAGGGAGCCATTGTCGTTATGGGCTGGCAGTCATGTACAGACAAGGGAAGCTTTACAAATGCGATATTACAGGCTTTAAGTCAGTCATATGATTTTTCACTGGACACTCCTATAGAGCAGCTTTCGGAGGAAGGATATGATGTCCTTGTAAACGGAACAAAGGGAAAAGAAGTCACAGTACATTATAAAGGACAGCGCGGTGAAGGCACATATGCTGTAGCTTTTGAAGGCCTTGTAAAAAATGTAGAGCGCAAATATAAGGAAACATTTTCGGAATCAAGCAAACAGGAATATGAATCATATATGCGTATCATACCATGTAAGGAATGTGGTGGCAGACGACTTAAAAAGAGTTCGCTGGCAGTGACTGTGTGTGATAAAAATATTTATGAGATAACATCAATGTCAGTATCTGACCTTTACAAATTCCTTGATACAATGGAGCTTACACAACAGCAGCAGTTTATTGGCAAGCGTGTTTTAAAGGAGATAAAAGCCAGAGTAGGATTCCTTGAGGGAGTAGGACTTGGATACTTAAGTATGTCACGTGGCACAGCGTCTTTATCAGGTGGAGAGGCTCAGCGAATAAGGCTTGCAACGCAGATTGGCTCCGGTCTTGTGGGTGTCTGCTATATACTTGATGAGCCAAGTATCGGGCTTCATCAGAGAGACAATGACAAGCTTTTGAATGCACTTAATAATCTCAAGGATTTAGGTAATACCCTGCTTGTAGTAGAACATGATGAAGATACCATGTTTGCAGCGGATCATATTGTGGATATCGGTCCGGGAGCCGGCGAGCATGGTGGAGAAGTAATAGCACAAGGTACTGCGCAGGAGATAATGCAGATAGAGGAATCTGTTACAGGACAGTATTTAAGTGGCAAAAAATTTATTCCTGTACCTGATACAAGAAGAAAACCTGCAGGATGGCTTACTGTAAAAGGTGCTAAGGAAAATAATCTTAAAAATATAGATGTCAAATTCCCATTAGGAGTGTTTACCTGTGTAACAGGTGTATCGGGCTCAGGAAAATCTTCGCTTGTAAATGAAATATTATATAAATATCTTGCAAAAAAGCTAAACAGAGCGCGAACGATCCCGGGAAAATTTGATTCAATTGAAGGAATAGAAGCACTTGATAAGGTCATAAATATAGACCAGTCCCCTATTGGAAGGACACCACGTTCAAATCCTGCAACATACACAGGCGTATTTGACCAGATAAGAGACCTTTTTGCTGCAACAGTTGATGCAAAGACAAAGGGCTATACCAAGGGCAGATTCAGCTTCAACGTAAAGGGCGGACGCTGTGAGGCATGTGGCGGAGATGGTATTGTAAAGATTGAGATGCATTTCCTGCCGGATGTATATGCACCCTGTGAGGTGTGTCAGGGAAAGAGATATAATAGAGAGACTCTTGATGTCAAATATAAGGGAAAAAATATATTTGATGTTCTTGATATGACCGTTGAGGAGGCTCTGGAATTTTTTGATGCAGTTCCTTCTATAAAGAGAAAGATAGAGACCCTGCACGATGTAGGACTTTCGTATATTAAGCTTGGTCAGCCGTCGACCACATTATCAGGCGGAGAAGCACAGCGTATAAAGCTGGCAACAGAGCTTAGCCGCAGAAGCACAGGAAAAACCATATATATTCTTGACGAGCCTACCACAGGACTTCATTTTGCAGATGTCCACAAGCTTGTGGAGATACTTCAAAGGCTTGCAGAAGGTGGTAATACAGTTGTGGTTATTGAGCATAATCTGGATGTGATAAAGACAGCTGATTATATTATAGATATAGGTCCTGAAGGTGGAGATGGAGGCGGAACTGTTATTGCCGAGGGAACACCTGAGGAAATAACAAAGATCAGGAAGTCATATACAGGAGCTTATGTTAAGAGAATGCTGGAGAAGGCAAAAAAATAATAGTGCACAAACAGTAATTTTGTTTTGATATATTTCACAAAATATTCTGTTAATTTATATATTTACAAACAATAAAATGGATTATATAATAGATTTACATAATACTTTAGAAAAATATATAAAGTATTATGTAAAATTAACCGATATAACAATCAGATGGCGATTGGTTACTGTATACAGGGTTTTATATGATGTATTTAAAAAAAATACAAAACCCCCTTTGAAAAATGTATAAATTAGGTTATAATGGCTTAGAATATGACCATTTTGTTAGTTGTAAAATAGTATGAAATTAAGAACAAAATGTAGTTTTTTAACTGATACATTATTTTATAGAAAGGGGCACATAAGCCATGCAGTACACAGATATTGGAATCGATCTTGGAACAGCGAGTATACTCGTTTATATCAGAGGTAAGGGAGTAGTGCTGAAGGAGCCTTCAGTAGTTGCTTTTGATAAAGATACAGAGAAGATAAAAGCCATCGGAGAAGATGCAAGACTTATGCTTGGTAGAACACCTGGAAACATTGTAGCAGTAAGACCACTCAGACAGGGTGTTATTTCTGATTATAAGGTTACAGAGCAGATGATGAAGCATTTCATTCAGAAAGCACTCGGTAAGAGAACATTCCGTAAACCTATTATTGCTGTTTGTGTACCAAGTGGTGTAACTGAGGTAGAAAAGAAAGCAGTTGAGGATGCAACATATCAGGCAGGCGCAAGAGATGTGAAGATTATAGAAGAGCCTATTGCAGCAGCAATCGGTGCAGGAATTGATATAGCAAAACCATGTGGAAACATGATTGTTGATATTGGTGGTGGTACATCAGATATTGCTGTTATATCTCTTGGTGGTACAGTTGTAAGTGCATCTATTAAAATCGCGGGCGATGATTTTGATGAAGCAATCGTTCGTTACATGAGAAAGAAACATAATCTTCTTATAGGTGAAAGAACAGCAGAAGATATTAAGATCAAAATTGGATCAGCATTTAAGAGAGCAGAAGTAGATTATATGGATGTCAGAGGACGAAATCTTGTGACAGGACTTCCTAAGACTATCAGAGTTTCTTCAGAGGAAACAGAAGAGGCGCTTAAAGAGGCAACCGCTCAGATCGTGGATACAATACACAGCGTATTGGAGAAGACTCCGCCTGAGCTTGCAGCCGATATTGCAGACAGAGGTATAGTGCTTACAGGAGGCGGAAGTCTTTTAAGAGGACTTGAAGACCTTATTGAGTCACGCACAGGTATCAATACAATGACAGCCGAGGACCCAATGACAGCAGTAGCAATTGGTACCGGTAAGTATGTTGAGTTTTTGGCAGGCAACAGAGACGATTTACTTTAAATTCAATTAAAAGCTCCTGATCCGATTTTAGGGGAATTAGGAGGAATATATGCTTAGAGGTCTTTATACAGCCTATACTGGTATGCTCAATGAACAGTATAGAATGGATATTATGTCTAATAATCTGGCTAATGCGGATACAGTAGGATTCAAAAAAGAAGGTTCTACAAGCATTGCCTACAAAGATGTAATGGCAGTTAAAATCAAGGATACATCAGAAAATCCAAATACGCCTAAAAAATTAGGAGGAATGAGTCTTGGAGTAAAGATAGGTCAGACATATACTGATTTTTCACAGGGTTCATTAAGAGATACAGGAAATACTTATGATATTGCACTTGCAGGGGATGGTTTCCTGAATATTGAGTTTACCAATAAGGCAGGGGAGACTTCTACTAAATATACAAGAGATGGAGGACTGACACTTACTAAGGAGGGCTATCTCGTAACCAAAGATGGTGATTTTGTTTTAGGTGAGGATTCTAGTGGCAATCCACAAAAGATTCAGTTATCCACAACAGCGGGCTCAACCGTTTTTGACAGAGATGGAAATATCTATCAGGACGATAAGCTTGTGGCAAAGCTTAAAATAACACAGTTTGAGAATACTGATTATCTGACTCATTATGGAGAAACCATGTGGGACGCAAAGGAAGGGGCTGTTGCAAATGATGCAGCAGATGCACAGGTGCGTCAGGGTTATCTTGAAATGTCAAACACTTCAGTTGTAAAAGAAATGGTTAATATGATTTCTATTTCAAGACAGTATGAAGCAAACCAGAAAATGATAACTACATTTGATGATACGATTGATAAATCCGTTAATCAGGTAGGAAGAGTGTAGGGAATAAACAACAGACAATGATTATTTTTTGAGAGTCTTTTTTGACAGATGAGGGGGAAAATATGGTAAGATCACTGTGGACAGGTGCAACAGGAATGATTGCACAGCAATTAAACGTAGACAATATTTCTAATAACCTTGCGAATGTAAACACAACAGGTTACAAGACAGAGGTTATGGAATTTAAATCTTTATTATATCAGACAATACAGACTAAGACTACTACTGCCAATGGCGAGAATAAGCCTATTGGTGCGGAAGTGGGACTTGGTACAAGAAATTCATCGATTACATCAATATTTACACAGGGTTCTCTTTTGGAGACTCCCGGACCAACCAATTTTGCAATAGATGGAAATGGCTTCTTTGGTGTACGTGCAGCGGATGGTTCAATACACTATACCAGAAATGGTAATCTTACATTTGCTATTGCAGGAGATGGTATGATGCTTACTACTACTGATGGACTTCCAATCCTTAGTTCAACAGGAGAACCTATCACGGTGAGTAGTGATATAGTAGTCAGCAAGATTACAGTTCAGGATGGTACTTTGTATTACCCAAATGAGAACAATATTCCTACAAGTATGGGCATAAAAATAGGAATGTGGCAGTTTAACAATCCCGCAGGACTAAAGAAGGATGGAGACAGTCTTTTCTCAGTTACAGAGGCCAGTGGTGCAGCGATGAATGAAGCAGAAAATACTAATTTGAAGAAAAGTAAACTTATTCAGGGTTACTTAGAGGGTTCAAACGTTCAGATAGCAGACGAAATGGTAAATCTTATTGTTGCTCAGAGAGCATATGAGATGAATTCCAAAGTAATCACTACCTCAGATGAGATGCTTCAGCAGGCTAATCAGTTGAAGAGATAGTTAGGGGGTAAGAGCTATGGATATTAGTGGTACAGGAACTTTATATTCACAGTATTTGACAAGTCAGTCAGGAAGTAGCAAGGCTGCATCTTTACAAAATAAATTGTCATCAGCTAATTCATCGGATACTGATGAGAAGTTAATGGAAACCTGTAAAGAATTTGAAGCATATTTTATGGAGCAGGTATTTGATGCAATGCTTAAAACTACAAAAGTTTTTTCGGATGAAGAAAATTCATATGCGTCAAAAATGGTAGATTATTTTAAGGATTCTGCTGTTCAGGAGCTCACATCGCAGGCAACAGATAGACAGGGACTTGGTATTGCAAATACATTATATGAACAAATGAAACGAAATTATGGATTATAGAACTCAAAAGCCGACCTTTTCAGGTCGGTTTTTGAGTTAAAATCGAAAAAGATAAATTTATTTGGCAGGTTATGGAAAGGTATTATTAATATGTACAGTATCAAAGGTTTTGTAGAACATATTATTTTTAAAAATCAGCAGAACGGATATGGAGTTATCAATCTGGTGGTGCAGGAAAACGAGATAACCTGTACAGGTATTTTTAATCAGCTTGATGAGGGTGAATGCATAGAGGCTGAAGGCGAATATGTTGACCATGCAGTATATGGAAAACAGTTTAAGGTCAGTTCGTTTAAAATAGTTGCTCCTGAGGATGCAGTTGCAGTAGAAAGATATCTTGGCTCCGGAGCGATAAAGGGCATAGGTGCAGCCCTTGCAGCCAGAATCGTCAGACATTTTGGAGAAGATACCTTCAGAATAATAGAAGAAGAGCCTCACAGACTTGCTGAGATAAAGGGTATAAGTAAAAATAAGGCAAGAGAGATAGCAGAGCAGGTTGAAGAAAAAAAAGATGTGCGTGAGGCTATGATATTTTTACAAAAATACGGAATATCCAATACTCTCTCGATAAAGATATACAAACAGTATGGTATGGGACTTTACAAGATAATGCAGGAAAATCCGTACAAGCTTGCAGAAGATGTATCAGGAATAGGCTTTAAAATAGCTGATGAGATAGCTTCAAAAATAGGAATCCATACAGATTCTGATTACAGAATACGAAGTGGTATACTTTATACACTGATGCAGGCAGGTATTGATGGTCATGTATATCTTCCGCAAGAGCTGCTGTTAAACAGAGCCGCACAGATACTTTCCTTAAAACCTGAGCAGATACAGGCTCAGGTTTCCAATCTGGCTATGGATAAAAAGATAGTCATAAAGGAAAAAGATTTACAGGGAGAGAAAGAAAAATGCATATATAGTGTGCCGGGGTATTATGCAGAGCTTAACTGTGCCAGAATGCTGTTTGAACTGCAAAGGGCCTTTGATGGTGCTGATATGCTTACTTTGACAGAAAAGCATATGGTTGAGAAAAAGATATCAAAGCTCGAAACCGCTTGCAATATGCAGCTTGATGAGCTGCAAAGAGCTGCTGTCCTGGGAGCCGTTCAAAATGGTATATTTATCTTATCCGGTGGTCCCGGAACAGGAAAGACTACTACAATAAATATGATAATAAAATACTTTGAAGAGGAAGGACTTGATATTTTTCTGGCTGCACCAACAGGAAGAGCTGCAAAGAGAATGACAGAGGCAACCGGTTTTGAAGCTAAAACTATACATCGACTGCTTGAGCTTAATGGAGGAGTCTCAGATGATGGCGATAAGGCAGCGCAGGGCGCTCATTTTGAAAGAAATGAACTCAATCCGCTTGAAACAGATGTAATAATAATAGATGAAATGTCTATGGTCGATATTTATCTGTTTCAGTCCTTATTAAAAGCAATAGTGCCCGGTACCAGACTCATTATGGTAGGAGACAGAAATCAGCTTCCTTCGGTAGGGGCAGGTCAGGTACTGAACGATCTTATGGGAAGTGGAGCACTTGCTACGGTTGTTCTGTCAAAAATATTCAGACAGGCAGGAGAGAGTGATATTGTTGTAAATGCGCATCTTATAAATGAAGGAAAAAGCATTTCGCTTAATAACAAGAGCAAGGATTTCTTCTTCTTAGAGCGTGATAATGTAAATGTTATATATAAACATATGATACTTCTGATAACAGAGAAGCTTCCAAGATATGTCAAGGCAGGAATGTTTGATATACAGGTACTGACTCCTATGAGAAAAGGCGCATTGGGGGTTGAGACTTTGAACAAAATTCTTCAGGAATATCTTAATCCTGCGTCTGATAAAAAGGCTGAAATAGTGCATGGCGATGGAATATTCAGACAAGGTGACAAAGTCATGCAGATAAAAAACAATTATCAGCTTGAGTGGGAGATAGTCAGCAAATATGGTATTCCTGTTGACGGCGGGCAGGGAGTATTTAATGGTGATGTCGGCATAATAAAAGAGATTAATGAAACGGCAAAGACGCTTACTGTTGAATTTGATGATATGAGGAGAGTAAAATATCCGTTAAGTGGACTTGATGAGATAGAGCTTGCATATGCCATCACAATTCATAAGTCACAGGGAAGCGAATATCCGGCAGTTATTATGCCTATACTGAGTGGTCCAAAGATGCTGTTTAACAGAAATCTGTTATATACAGGTGTCACACGGGCAAAAAACTGTGTGACCATATTGGGAAGCAGCAATATGCTGAATCAGATGATAGCAAATGAAAATGAGCAAAAGAGATATACCGGCTTAAAAGAGCGTATATTTGAAATAATGAAGCTTGCGTATGATGAATGATAAAATAATAAGTATTGTAAAAAAGGCTCAGGATATTGTTTTTCCAAGACGGTGTCCGGTATGTGATGATATTGTGCCTGTAGGTGAAGGACTGGTATGTGATGGTTGTCGGACAAAAATAAGATATATCAGTGTTCCCAGATGCAGAAAATGCAGCAAGCAAATATTAAATCCCGATGAGATGCTTTGTGAGGACTGCAAAAGAAGGAAGCATGCATATGATTTCGGATATGCATTATATGATTACCAGAGTATGAAAAACAGCATTTATCGTTTTAAATATAGAAACAGATGTGAATATGCAGATTTTTATGCACAGGACATATGCAAAAAACTTTCGGACGTTATTAAAGTGATGGATGCAGATTCGATAATACCGATACCATTACATGCTGATAAACTAAACAGCAGGGGATATAATCAGGCACAGCTTATAGCTGAGGGAATTTCCAAAATAATCAAAATACCGGTTTATGACAGTATAGTTACCAGAATAAGGAAAACTGTTCCACAAAAAGAACTTGATATAGCAGGAAGACAAAATAATTTGAAAAAGGCTTTTAATATTGCACCAGATGTTGTAGAATTAAATAAGACTATCCTTATAGATGACATTTATACAACAGGCAGTACAATTGACTCTGTGGCTTTGGAGTTAAAAAGACATGGAGTGGGGACAGTTTTTTTTATAACTCTTTGTATTGGGGAAGGAATATAAAGTGTTAACACAGACTTTTAAAATTAAAAGTCAAACATAAACTAAATGGAGGGATTGCCGATGACTGTAAGAAACTGTCGAAAATGTGGAAAACTTTTCAATCATGTAACAGGTATTCCAATATGCCCGGCATGTAGAGAGGGGTTGGAAAAAACTTTTCAGGAAGTTAAAAAGTACATTCGTGAGAACCGTAATGCTGGAATACAGGAGGTAGCAGAGGCATGTGATGTAGATCCGGGTCAGATCAAGCAGTGGATCAGGGAGGAAAGACTTGAATTTACTTCAGATTCAGCAGTCAAGTTACCTTGTGAGTGTTGTGGAGCTCCTATAAGAACCGGTAAATACTGTGAAAAGTGTAAAAATGATATGGCAAAGAATCTTTCAGAATCTATCGAAAAACCAAAAAGAGCACCTGTACAGGCTCCAAAACCGGAACGTTCCGGAAACAAAATGAGATTTCTGGACAGATAAGATAAGGATTACAATAGGGAAAAAGAGTTATGTTGAATGAGGAAAGAGTTAAGCTGATGACCAAAATGGCATCATATGAAGCAAACGAAGGTAAGCGTAATGTGTCTATTGGCAGTTATTTCAGAGGGGACTATATAGGTCTTCAGGTGATGAAATCTGTAATTAGTGCCACGGTTGCTTTTGTTATTGTGTTTGCGTTATTCGTGCTTTATGATTTTGAAGTGTTTATGGCAGACATATATAAAATGGATTTAATGGACTTTGGTAAGAAGGTCATAATATATTATCTGGTCTTTGTATTGATATATGCAATAATATCATATATTGTATATATGACTCGTTATGGAGAGGCAAAAAGGAGTCTTAAAATATATTTTAATAACCTTAAGAAGCTTTCATATTTATATGACAGGGAAGTAAAAAGAAGAGATTAACTTAAGGCTTGATAAATGTACTTTGGGAATACAAAAAAGACTCCCAAAGTACATATAAAGATAAGATGGGAGAAAAATAATTATGGCAACATTACTTGCAATTAGAGAACAGATGAGGAATTTTTACAGTAAGTATGAATTATATATAACACCTGTTTGTAAATTTCTTTTTGCACTTATAACCATTATTTTGATAAATAATTCTATTGGGTATATGAGTACACTAAAGAGTATGGCAGTAGTATTGATACTGGCGCTGATGTGTTCATTTATGCCAATGAATTTTACCGTGGTGATTTCAGCTATTATAACTATAGGACATATGTATGCATTTTCAAAAGAATGTGCAGTTATTGCAGTTGCAGTTATAATTCTATTATTTATACTATATTTTAGATTTTCACCGCGTGATACGATTGCGGTTTTGCTTACGCCGATTTGTTTTATGTTAAAGGTACCATATATAATGCCTATAGTTATGGGGCTTGTTGGCACACCTGCATCAGTATTTTCAGTATGCAGTGGTGTGATAGTTTATTACACAATTTCCTATATGGTGGGAAGTGAATCAGTCCTGAATACATTTGATGCCGATGGTGCCCTGGAAAAGTTCAGATATGTTATTGATGGGCTTATGACCAATAAGGCCATGTTCGTTGTTGTAGCAGCGTTTGCATTTACGCTTATGGTGGTTTACTTTATCAGAAGACTAAGTGTTGATTATGCATGGACTATAGCAATGATAACAGGAGCACTGGTTAATATATTATTTTTGCTGATAGGCGATCTTATTTATAATACAAATATTTCGATTGCAGGAGTAGTTGTAGGTGGACTTGTCTCAGTGCTGGTAGCAAAGATACTTGAATTCTTTGTATTCAATGTTGATTATTCGAGAACGGAAATGGTGCAGTTTGAAGATGATGAATATTACTATTATGTAAAGGCAGTTCCAAAGAATACAGTAGCCGCACCACAAAAAAGAGTAAAAACAATAAGAGTTCCTGAAAAAGCAGTTAAACAGAATATTAATAAGAGATAATTAAAAAGTATAGAGGTATTAGATTAGATGAACGCAAAATTAGAGAGCTTAAAATCTGTTTTAGCATCTTTATCTTTGCATGGATTGAATTTAAGAATTGTTGATATAATAGAAATATTTTTGATTTCATTTATGGTATATCATATTTTTGTATGGGTGAAGCATACAAAAGTGTGGCTTCTGGTTAAAGGTATTATCATAATACTTATATTTATTTTCCTTGCAATCATTTTTAAAATGAATACGATTATATGGATCGTTGAGAATGTTCTGGGATTGGCGGTCACTGCAATCATAGTAATATTGCAACCTGAGCTCAGGCGTGCTTTAGAGGAATTAGGACGTAAAAATCTGTTTGCAAATTTTCTGAATGTTGAAAAGAATACAACAGAGCTTTTTTCTGATAAAACAGTTAATGATCTTGTAAAAGCAAGCTTTGACATGGGAAAGGTCAAAACCGGTGCTTTGATAGTTATAGAGAATAAAGTAAAGCTGACTGAATATGAGAGAACAGGTATTGAGGTTGACGGCTTGATCTCAAGTCAGTTACTTATAAATATTTTTGAGCATAATACACCACTTCATGATGGCGCAGTGATTGTAAGAGGCAACAGAGTGGTATCAGCCACATGTTATCTTCCATTATCTGATAATATGGAGATAAGTAAGGAGCTGGGAACAAGACATCGTGCAGCAGTGGGAATTTCAGAAGCAACAGATGCACTGACTATTGTTGTTTCTGAAGAAACAGGAAAAGTAAGTGCTACTTATGAAGGAGAACTTTATCGTAATCTTGACGCAAATGGGTTACGTGAAAAACTCAATATGATTCAGAATAAGGAAATGGAGGAAAAGAAACACAGGCTCAGGAAAGGCAGGTCTAAGGATGAAAAATAACAGATTTAATAAGTTTTTAGGTGTGCTTACGCATAATCTGGGGCTTAAACTTCTGGCTGCGATTGTGTCCTGCGCATTATGGTTCATTGTAAATAATATAACAGATCCGATTGATGAGATCCCCTTTTATAATATTCCGGTTGAAATAGTAAATGCCGATTCAGTAGTGAATGAAGGAAAAATATATGAGGTACTTGACGGTACAGATACTGTTAATGTGCAGGTAAAGGGTAAGACTTCAGTATTAAATGGAATTACACGAGATGACATCAGAGCAGTTGCTGACCTTTCTCAGATAACATTTTTAAATACTGTTCAGATTGAGGTCTCAAGCAAAAGAAATAATTCTGACCTTGATTTCAAATCAAATATTCAAAATATGAAGCTGGCAATAGAAGATGTTAAAAGGATTCAGCTTATCATAAATCCATCAACAGTTGGTTCGCCTGCTGAGGGTTATGTAGTCGGAAACGTGTCTTCAAGTCAGAATATTGTGAGACTTCAGGGACCGGAGTCACTTATACAGAGTATTAACAGGGTAGAGGCAGTAGCTAACATTGATGGATATTCTTCTGATATCAATACCAGTGTTGAACTTAAACTTTATGATAATGAAGGTACAGAGATAAAGAGCGATTCAATAACAATGAATATTTCTACAGTCAATGTTGCAGTAACGATTTTGGCTGTAAAGGAAGTTCCTATAAATGTTACCTTTGCTGATACACCGGCTGAGGGTTATATAAGCAGTGGAAAAGTGGTATGTGTACCTGAAAAGGTTATGCTTGCCGGACGCAGAAGTGTACTTGATTCAATATCAGCATTAAATATTTCAGATCCTTTGCTGACGCTCAAGGATAAGGATAAAGATGTAACGACCATAATTAATATCAAAAAGTATCTGCCAAGTGGAATTCAGTTTGCAGATCAGTTGTTTAGTGGTAATATCAGTGTTACAGCAGGAATTGAACCAATTACAACTAAGAAGCTTGAGATTCCGGTAAGAAATTTTGCGGCAGGAAACAAGCCGGATGACATGGATGTTACAATAAAAGAGTTTGAGCCGGAGACAGTAAAAAATTACACAATTGAAATATCCGGTACAGCAGCAGATGTTGAAGAAATCTTGGCAAACGATATAATAGGAGTCATAGATATGGATAAGCTTTTAAAACAGTATGATATGACTCAGTGGGCAGAAGGCTCGTATGTAGGCGAGATAACCTTTAATTTGCCGGATACAGTTAAGTTGAAGGAACCATACAGCCTTACACTCATGGTTTCCCAAAAGAAACAGGAAACAGATGAAAACTGATTTTTAACTAATACAAAATAAAAGTGGATGTATAATGTACTCTCGGAATCGATATGATAAAAGATTTCGGGAGTATATCACATAGGAATGGAGGATTGATATAGATGGCAAGATTATTTGGAACAGATGGTGTCAGAGGAGTTGCAAATGATGAACTTACACCTTTACTGGCAATGCAGCTTGGGCAGGCAGGTGCTTATGTGCTATCAAAAGAAAAGGAGCATAAACCAACTATTATGGTTGGATGTGATACCAGAATATCAGGGGATATGCTTGCCAATGCATTGATGGCAGGAGCATGTTCAGTAGGAGCAAATGTTGTATATGTGGGCATTATACCTACACCTGCAATCGCATATCTGACCAGAAAGTACAGGGTTGATGCCGGCGTGGTTATTTCAGCTTCGCACAATCCGGTAGAATTTAATGGAATAAAGTTTTTTGATGGAAATGGATTTAAGCTTCCGGATGCACTTGAAGATGAGATAGAAGCACTTATTAAAAGCGGAATGAAGGATGTACAGTTCCCTACAGGTCCAAGTGTTGGCAAGATCAAGTATCGTACAGATGCAAGAGAAGAATATATCAATCATGCGGTGAGATCAGTGCCTGTCAATTTGAAGGGAATGAAAATCGTTGTTGACTGCGCTGAGGGAGCTTCATATTATACATCAGTTGAGACTTTGAAAGAGCTTGGTGCAGAGATAGTAGCAATCCATAATAATCCGGATGGAACAAATATAAATGCCAACTGCGGTTCTACTCATATGGGTGAGCTTCAGGCAAGAGTGGTATATGAGAAAGCTGATATAGGTCTTGCTTTTGACGGAGATGCTGACAGACTTCTTGCTGTTGATGAAAATGGTAAGCAGGTAGATGGTGATGTGATAATGGCGATTGTGGGAAATCACATGAAGTCAAAAGGCGAATTAAAAGACAATACAATAGTTGCTACTATTATGAGTAATCTCGGTTTCTTTATCATGGGCAAGGAAAATGGGATAAACATTGAACAGACCAAGGTAGGCGACAGATATGTTTTGGAAAGAATGCTTGAAAAGGGATATAATCTTGGCGGAGAGCAGTCAGGACATATCATTTTCCTTGATGAGAATACAACAGGTGATGGACTTCTTAGTGCATTACATTTATTGCAGGTAATAGTAGAAACCGGAAAGTCATTATCAGAATTAGCAGAGATAATGACAGTACTTCCACAGGCACTGGTAGGTGCGAAAGTGCCTAATCATAAGAAGGAAAGCTACATGGATTATCCTGAAATTGCAGAGGCAATCGACAGGGTAAGCAAAAAATTTGCAGACGAAGGAAGAGTACTTATAAGACCATCAGGTACAGAACCGTTAGTAAGAGTAATGATAGAAGGAAAAGACCAGGCATTAATCGAGCAGGAAGCAAAAGCACTTGCAGACCTGATCCAGAATGTAATGCTTTAATTCTGAGATTCGTCTGTGAAATATCAGACGATGGAAAGGACATAAGTGATAATATGGTTAGTCAGAAAGTTACAGTTAAAAATCCTACAGGACTTCATTTACGTCCCGCAGGAGTATTATGTAAAAAGGCAATAGAATATGATTCTCTTATAACATTTAAGTTTAAGAATAATATTGCAAATGCCAAGAGTGTTTTAAGTGTATTAGGTGCTTGTGTAAAAAGTGGAGATGAAATAGAGATTTCCTGTGATGGAATTGATGAAGAAAAAGCTTTGGCAGATATAGTCAAAATAATAGAAGATGGTTTGGGAGAATAACGCGATTAGAAAGGGAAGAGTATAGCTATGTTAAATTTTAAACGATACAAAAGAAATCCTGTGGTTCATTTTCCGGAGAGAGAATGGCCAAATAAAGAAATAGAGAAAGCACCGATATGGTGCAGTGTTGATTTAAGAGATGGAAATCAGGCATTAATAGATCCAATGGTGGTTGGTGAAAAGATTGAATTTTTTCAGTATCTTGTAAATATGGGCTTTAAGGAGATTGAGGTTGGATTCCCGGCAGCAAGCCAGATTGAATATGACTTCTTAAGACAGCTTATAGACAGAAGACTTATCCCTGATGATGTAAGAGTTCAGGTTCTTACCCAGTGCAGAGAAGAGCTTATAGACAGAACCTTTGAGGCTATTGAGGGATGTAAGCAGGCAATAGTTCATATTTATAACTCTACATCAACTCTTCAAAGAGATGTTGTTTTCAATATGGATAGAGACCAGATAACAGAGATAGCTGTTAAAGGTACTCAGATGGTAAAAGAAAGAGCAGCAAAGTTTGGTGGAAAGATAATTCTTGAGTATTCTCCGGAAAGCTTTACGGGTACAGAACTTGATTTTGCACTTGATATCTGTACTGCTGTACAGGAAACATGGGGAGCTACTAAAGAAAATCCAATAATTATTAACCTTCCTTCAACAGTTGAAATGAATACACCAAATGTTTATGCAGACCAGATTGAATGGATGGATAAGCATTTCAAGAACAGAGAAAGTATTATATTAAGTGTTCACCCTCATAACGACAGAGGTACAGGTGTTGCAGCAGCAGAGCTTGCACTTCTTGCAGGAGCAGACAGGGTTGAAGGAACATTATTTGGAAATGGTGAGAGAACAGGAAATGTCGATGTTCTTAACATAGCTTATAATATGTTCTCACAGGGTATTGATCCACAGCTTAAGATAGAAAAAGTAAATGAGATTATTGAAATTTATGAAAGATGTGTAAAGATGCCTATACATCCAAGACATCCATACGCCGGAAAACTTGTATTTACTGCATTCAGTGGTTCTCATCAGGATGCTATCAATAAGGGTGTACGTGCAATGAAGGAAAGACAGAATGAGTACTGGCAGGTACCATATCTTCCAATTGACCCGGCTGACATAGGACGTGAATATGAGCCTATAGTACGTATCAACTCACAGTCAGGTAAGGGTGGAGTTGCATTTGTTATGGATACTTATTTTGGATTTAAGCTTCCAAAGGGCATGCATAAAGAGTTTGCAAATGTCATCCAGAAGCTCTCAGAGGCTCAGGGAGAGGTTTCTCCGGAGCAGATCATGGATAAATTTAAAGAGAATTATCTTGATATGAAGGAGCCGATTCATTTCAGAAAATTAAAGGTTGATGACCTCTCAGACCAGACTACTTCTGAGTTTGATACAGAAGTTGAGGTTACTTATACTGACCACGGAGAGACAAAGACCTTTAAGGCAAAGGGTAATGGTCCTATTGATGCAGTACAAAGAGGACTTCAGGCTGCACTTGATATAAGAATCAAAGTGCTTGACTATGAGGAGCAT
The DNA here is from genome assembly GCA_017424235.1 of Lachnospiraceae bacterium. GTDB lineage: Bacteria > Bacillota > Clostridia > Lachnospirales > Lachnospiraceae > COE1. The sequence continues at coordinate 20,347 of JAFPAQ010000171.1, forward strand.
GCTCTTCAGAGTGGTTCTAACTCTCAGGCTGCTGCATATATTCATCTTCTTGATTCAGAAGAGGGAACGGTTACTTATGGTGTAGGTGTAAGCTCTAATATCACAAGAGCTTCTGTAAGAGCTCTCTTTAGTGCTATAAACAGACTTGGACTTGGAAAATAGAGGAAAGAATATATATGAAAAAGATAATAGTTACAGGCTGCAATGGTCAGTTAGGACGTGCTATAAATGAAGTTTATAGTAATAGCAGTGAATTTGAATGTGTTAATACAGATGTTGCAGAGCTTGATATCACAAATATTGATGCAGTAAACAGGCTTGTTGCAGAAGTAAAGCCTTATGCAATTGTAAACTGTGCTGCTCATACTAATGTTAATGGTTGTGAGACAGACATTGACAATGCATACAGAATAAATGCAATTGGACCAAGAAACTTAAGTATAGCGGCAACAAGATATGGTGCCAAAATGATGCATATCTCAACTGATTATGTATTTGATGGTAACACAGATAAGCCGTATATTGAGTTTGATACTACTAATCCACAGGGAATCTATGGTAAGACAAAGCTTGCCGGAGAAAACTTTGTAAAAGAGTTTGCTAAGGAGTATTTTATTATTCGTACAGCATGGCTCTATGGAGACGGTAAGAATTTTGTTAAGACAATGCTGGGGCTTTCAGAGAAATATGACAAGGTAACTGTTGTAGGAGATCAGTTTGGTTCACCTACCAGTGCAAAAGAGCTTGCAAAGGCAATGGCATATTTGCTTCCAACTGATAATTTTGGTGTGTTTCATGGTACCTGCGAAGGATCTACTAACTGGGCTGACTTTACAAGAGAAATATTCAGACTTGCAGGTGTAAAGACTGAGGTAGAAACTGTTACAACAGAACAGTATAATAAGAATGCTTCAGGAATAATTGCACCACGTCCTGCATATTCCATTCTTGAGAATTATATGCTTAAACTCACAACAAATCATATGTTTGCAAATTGGGAAGATGCGATTGCAGAATATATAAAGGATATAAAATAGTTTAATAGTAATTGAGTAGGAGGGAATTTATTTCCTCCTACTCGCCCGCGAGCCTCATGTCCGTAAGGACAAATTTCATCTGTGAGGCTCTGCGATAATAAAACAAAAAAACCACGTAATGTGGTTTTTTTGTTTAGAGATTCATTATTATTAAAGCAATTATAATACCAAGTATGGCTCCGCACAGTACCTGAAGCGGGGTATGTCCGACAAACTCCTTGAGCTTGTCCTCGGTTGAAAGACACTGGTCCATTCTTGTGAAAATATCCATCATTTCATTTAATACCTTTGCCTGTATTCCAGTCTCACGTCGCACACCTATTGCATCATACATTACAATTATTGCAAACAATACAGATATGGTAAATTCAAAACTGTTAAGTCCATATGATATACCTGTTGATGTGGCAAGGGCACACACAGTTGCAGAATGTGAGCTTGGCATGCCGCCGCTTCCAACAAGTCTCTCTGCTACAAAGCTCTTGGTAAGATAAAGATGAATAAGAGTTTTTAATATTTGAGCAACAAACCATCCGGTCACTGCTGAAATCAGGATTTTGTTCTGTAATAATAATTCAAACTGGTTCATTATAATTCCCCCGTATTTATAAAATATTATAGTGTATTATACTGTCTTTTGCCTAAAAGTACAATAAAGTATACCAAAATAAAAATTTTTGTTGTAACATCATTGCTTCACGTGTATACTAGTTTTGAATATTATTCAATTATTAAATAATGAAAGAAAAGGTTAAAGTGTGAAAAATATTTTTTTCACGCAAATTTATGCCTGTGACACAAAGCTTGCAGGCTGTGGAAAGGAAAGGTTAATAATATGAACAATGTTGCATTAATTACAGGTATTACAGGTCAGGATGGTTCGTATCTTGCTGAATTTTTACTTGCAAAGGGATATGAGGTACATGGTCTTATCAGAAGACATAGTATTTCAAATACAATGAGAATAGATCATCTTATTAATTCAGATTATAATAAAGTTAAATTTTTCCTGCATTTTGCAGATACTACAGATTCATCAAACCTTATGAGACTTATCGGTGAGATAAGACCAACAGAGGTGTATAATCTTGCTGCACAGTCACATGTAGGTGTTTCTTTTGAGGTACCGGAATATACAGCTGATGCTACAGGCGTAAGTACACTCAAGCTTCTTGAGGCAATACGTGTAAATGGTGGAAATTGCAGATACTATCAGGCATCTACATCAGAGCTTTTTGGCGGACTTCCTGAGACAGCACCTCAGAGTGAGAAAACTCCATTTTATCCAAAGAGCCCATATGGTGTTGCAAAGCTGTACTCATACTGGATAACAGTAAATTACAGAGAATCATATAACATGTTTGCATGCAATGGTATTCTTTTCAATCATGAGTCTCCAAGACGTGGCGAAAACTTTGTTACAAGAAAGATTACTCTTGCAATAGCTAATATTGTAGCCGGAAAGCAGCAGAAGCTTTCTCTCGGAAATATGAATGCAAAAAGAGACTGGGGATTTGCCGGAGATTATGTAGAGGGTATGTGGCTTATGCTTCAGCAGGACAAGCCGGGTGATTATGTACTTGCTACAAATGAAACACATACAGTACGTGAATTTGTAGAGGCGGCATTTGAAGAGCTTGGAATCATCGTTCGCTGGGAAGGCGAAGGAGTAAATGAGAAGGGTTATGATTCAGAAACAGGTAAGCTTCTTGTTGATGTTAATCCTGAGTTCTACCGTCCGGCAGAGGTTGAGTTCCTTTGGGGAAATCCTGCAAAGGCTGAAAGTGAACTTGGCTGGAAGAGAAAGGTTGACTTTAAGCACCTGGTAGCAATGATGATGGATTCAGATATGAAGACAATCACAGGAATGTCATGTGAAGAGTATAAGACTCAGAAATAATAAAATGCCATTATCAAAGATGACTTTACATGAATCAGTGCTGACAAATATCAGTACAAAAAGTAGCTATATAAATTTGGAGGACATTTGAAGCATGAATAAATCAGATAAAATATATGTTGCAGGTCACAGAGGACTTGTTGGCTCTGCAATAGTAAGAAATCTTAATGCAAAAGGATATAATAATGTTATAGGAAGAACACATAAGGAATTAGATCTTACAAATCAGCAGGCTGTAATTGACTTTTTTGAGAGCGAAAAGCCGGATGTTGTTGTTCTTGCTGCTGCAAAGGTTGGTGGTATCAATGCAAATAATACTACTCCTGCAGAGTTTGCATATGAAAATCTTCAGATTCAGTGTAATGTTATAAAATGCTGTCATGATTATAAAGTGAAAAAGCTTTTATTCCTCGGAAGCACCTGCATTTATCCAAAGATGGCTCCACAGCCAATTCCTGAAGATGCATTGCTCACAGGACCACTTGAAGAAACAAATGAAGCTTATGCAATTGCAAAGATTTCCGGTCTTGAGATGTGTAAGTTTTATAAGAGACAGTATGGTGACGACTTTATAAGCTGTATGCCTACTAATCTGTATGGTCCACATGACAACTATGACCTTTCAGGTTCACATGTAATGCCTGCAATGATAAGAAAATTCCATGATGCGAAGGTAAATAATAATCCTACAGTCGAGTTGTGGGGTACAGGTACTCCACTTAGAGAGTTTTTGTATGTTGATGATATGGCTGATGCCTGTGTATTCTTATTAGAAAATTACAGCGGAGAGCAGCATGTCAATATAGGAACAGGTAAAGAAATTACTATCAAGCAGCTTGCTGAGACTGTAAAGAGTGTTGTAGGATATCAAGGCGAGATAGTATGGAATAAAGATATGCCTGATGGAACTCCAAGAAAGCTTACAAATGTTGATAAGTTACATGGTCTTGGCTGGAATCATAAGGTTGACCTTGAAGAGGGAGTTCAGCTTGCCTATGACTGGTTTTGTGAGAATATTGATGACGCCAGATTGTAGAGACAGGAAATATCTCTATGGATTATGATAATGAAGAATATGACCAGGTTGATATATTGAGAAGAACAACTTATCTTCTTATACAATCAGGATTTCAGGCACATCAGAGAGGATATAGATATCTAAGGGAAGCTATAGCAATAGTTTATGACAGTCCGGATATGATAAGCAGTGTTACCAAGATGCTATATCCTGAGATTGCCAAAATGTATGATACCACCGATAAGCAGGTAGAAAGAGCAATAAGAAATACTATTGAAACAGCCTGGTTGAGGGGAAATGCAGATGTGCTTGAAAGTCTTTTCGGCGAAAAATATTATGATAACAGACCAACTAACAGTGAAGTCATACAAACATATGTTAATAAACTATTAGCTTAGTGGTTACTGTGAATAGTTACGATATTTTTTTATTTATTTGTGTAATCAGTAATCTGGTAGTAAGGAGAAATGTAAGTGGAAACATATACAAAGACTCTCAGCATTATAGTACCCTGCTATAATGAGGAAGAGAGTATACCTTTATTTTATAATGAGACAATAAAACAGGAAGAATTTTTTCATCAAAAATCAGTTGAGTTTGAGTTTATATTTGTAAATGATGGTTCTAAGGATGGAACGGTTGATGCAGTTAAGAAGCTTCATGAAAAGGACAAAAGGGTTCATCTGGTTTCATTTTCAAGAAACTTTGGTAAAGAGGCTGCAATCATTGCAGGACTTGAAAAATCAACCGGAGATTTTACTGTGTTGATGGATGCGGATTTGCAGGATCCGCCTGCTATTTTACCGGAAATGTACGGTTATATTGAGCAGGGATATGATTCAGTGGCTACCAGACGTGTTGACAGAAAGGGAGAACCTCCGATTCGTTCATTTTTTGCAAGACGTTTCTATTCATTGATGAGAAAGATATCCAAAACGGAAATAGTAGATGGTGCAAGAGATTACAGACTGATGACACGTCAGGTCACAGATGCGATACTGTCAATGAAAGAATATAACAGATTTTCTAAGGGAATATTTGGCTGGGTAGGATATAATACCAAGTGGCTTGAATATGAAAATGTACAAAGAGCCGCCGGTGAAACAAAATGGTCGTTTTGGAAGCTGTTTTTGTATTCACTTGATGGCATTATGGCATTTTCTACATTTCCGCTTTCGGTTGCTGCATTTTTTGGAATATTTTTCTGTCTGGTGGCATTTGCATTTATGCTTTTTATATTCATAAGGGCATTAATATATGGTGATCCGGTTGCAGGATGGCCGTCTATAATATGTGTTGTTACATTTATTGGTGGAGTTCAGCTTTTATGTACCGGAATAATCGGAGAATACATGAGTAAAATGTATATGGAAGTTAAGGACAGACCTAAATATCTTGTTAAGGATGAGTTCTAGAATTGTGATGGAAAAAAGTAATCCAAATATCAGAATGAAGAATTATGAAGAAATGATAAGTATAGTTGTGCCTGTGTACAATGCTTCGGATTTTATAGAAAAGACCATTGGCTTTGTACAGGCACAAAGCTATACAAACTGGGAACTTTTATTGGTAGACGATTGTTCTAAGGATAACAGTTGCGAAATAATATGCCATTATGAGAAGCAAGACCCAAGAATCAGACTGTTAAGACAGACAAAGAACCAGGGTGCAGCAATGGCAAGAAATCGGGGAATATCAGAGGCCTGTGGACGTTATTTATGCTTTCTTGATGCTGATGATATTTGGGAAAAAGATAAATTAAAGTGTGAGCTTGAATTTATCAGGAGTAAAAATGCAGGTTTTGTTTTTATGGGATATGAATTTGCTGATGAGGCAGGAAATGGTCTTAACAGAATTGTTCATGTTCCGGAAAGTATCACCTATAGGCAGGCATTAAAAAATACCACTATATTTACTTCTACTGTTATGATCGATATGAAGAAAATAGATAAACAGGATGTTTTTATGCCAGACATTGCAAGTGAGGATACTGCGACCTGGTGGACATTACTTAGAAAATATGGAGAGGCATATGGTTTGGATCTAAACCTCGTTAAATATAGAAGAAGTGCCAATACATTGTCATCAAATAAGCTGGTTGCAATAAAAAGAATATGGGGACTTTATAGAAAACATGAAGGACTGGGGCTTTTTAAGAGTATATATTGTATGGTATTCTGGGCAGTCAGGGCAGTATTAAGACGTGTATAGGTATAAAATAGAGTCGAAATTTATCATAAAAATTTCTCTATTCAGATTTTTGAAAGGTATGGTTTTATAAATGAAACGTATAGAAGGAATAAAGAGAGCTGCTATCCTTATGCTTTCATTAATAGGATTGATAATGCAGACGGCGGCATATATTTATGTATGGCAGACGGTTTATAACAGTATCATGCAGACCTATATGTGGAGAAGCTTTACGGGAAGAGGTTTTTATTTGCTGGCAGCAGTTTATTTCCTGCTTTTATTGTTTTTCACAGCTACCTATGGTGGCTTGAAGGTTGGATATTTGAAACCAATGGATGTATTTTTCTCACAGGTGATATCATTGGTTTTTGTAAATGTTATTTCCTATTTGCAGATTTCACTTCTTTCATTAAAAATGGTCACAGCATATCCTTTGATCGGATTGCTGCTGGCACAGGTAGCAGTTTCGGCAGCATGGACATTTATAAGCTTCAGGCTTTATAAGCAGTTTTTTCCACCAAGAAATCTATTGCTTATAAGTGGAGAAAGACCAATTGAAGATATACTTAATAAGTTTGCAAGCCGTAAGGACAAGTATAACATAGTCAGATGTATGTCTGAGGATGAAGGACTTGTTGTATTGCAGAAAGAGATAATGAAAGGATACGACGGAGTTGTTCTCTGGGATATTGATACCGGAAACAGAAATAAGCTCTTGAAATTCTGTTACAGTAAAGATAAGAGAGTGTATCTTATGCCTAAGATACCTGATATTATGATTCAGGGTTCTGAGCAGCTCCATTTGTTTGATACTCCTATTATGTTTATGCGCGAGTATTCCATGAGTATTGAGCAGAGATTTATCAAACGTACTATAGATATTGTGTGTGCGCTTATACTTATTATACTTTCATCACCATTTATGATAATAACAGCAATACTTGTAAAATGTTATGATGGCGGTCCTGTTTTGTACAAGCAGGTAAGATGTACCAGAGATATGAAAGAATTTAAGATACTTAAATTCAGAAGTATGAGAACAGATGCTGAAAAGGACGGAGTGGCGAGACTAGCATCAAAAAATGACAGCAGAATAACTCCAATTGGTAAGTTTATACGAAAAGTAAGGATTGATGAGCTTCCACAGCTTTTTAATATTTTAAAGGGCGAGATGTCGTTTATTGGTCCAAGACCGGAGAGACCTGAGATAATAAAACAGTATCAGGAGGATATGCCTGAGTTTACATTCAGAACAAAGGTTAAGGCAGGACTTGCAGGTTATGCACAGGTATATGGCAAGTATAATACTACTCCGTATGATAAATTGAAGCTTGATCTATACTATATAGAGAACTATAGTGTATGGCTTGATCTTAAGCTTATGCTTCTTACCTTTAAGATTTTGTTTGTTCCTGACAGTACAGAAGGAATAGAAGACAATCAGATTACGGCAGCAAAGCTTATGGTTAAAGAAATCAAGGAAGAGGAATAATACACCTTTGGATTAACGGAAAGGAAAATGGGTTTTGACTATGACAGGTAAAAAAGACCGAAGTAGTGAAAATGAAAAGCTTTGGCAGGAGGGAGTGGACAGTAAGGCACTTCTTGTCTGCCTGATAAAAAAATTACCAGTATTGTTATTATTAGCTTTGACCGGTGCCATTATTGGCGGCGGTCTTAATTTAGTTTTGGCATTATACAAAAATGCTACCCCGGTTTATTATAATCAAAAGCAGTATTATATAGAATTTGAACCTGAATCAATCAGAGCAAAGGATTATTATAATGCATACACGTGGAATGAAGTAATTACCTATGATGAGATATTGGGTGAAGCAATGCTTTTACTGGGTGATGGCTATGACAGAGATAATGTAAAGAAAATGCTCAGGGCAGACATATTGTCAGATGTAAGATATCTTACTGTAACCATTTCTGATAAGGATAAGGATAAGATACAGGAAGTCAGTAGTGCAATTGAAGAGGCCCTTGTTTCGTTCGGTGATTATAAACGGGAGTTTATTAGAATATACAGAGTTGATGACGAAGGCATAAAGGCTGATAAAAAAAGCTTATTTTCCTGGAGAATGATGCTTGTAGGAGCTGTGATTATTGGATTTACCGGTATTGTTAATATATTGGGAAGCTTTCTTATAGGAGATTGTATATATACCAAAAAAGCTATTGAAAAATACTTTGAAATAAATGCCCTTGGAGTTATATATGACCAAAAGCAAAAAAACAATAAGAATATAGATAGCTTAAAAGAGAATATCAGTATAGTTACAGAGGATAAAAAAGAGGATGCGGTTATCTTTGATTTTATGGAGAATAATCTGGAAAACGCAAAGGAAGCTTTAGACAGTTTGGAATTTGATGTTATCCAAAATATGTCAGATATGGGAAATAAAACAAAAGTAATTCTTCTTATTCCTTTTGGGGTAACCTGCAGACAGCGTACAGACGATGTATTATCTGAGCTTAAATTGCGAAATAAAGAAGTTATAGGAGCTGTTATCATAAATACCGATTATTCATGGCAGAAAATGTATTATGGAAAGTTATTTAATTAATAAAAATGATGTTAAAATATCTTGAAAGGCAGGGAGATATATGAAACTGCAGCTTTTGGTTTCAGCGGTTAATGAGGATGTCAGTACACTTGCACAGAGAATGAATCTTGAAAGTGATGCCATTATTATTAATCAGACAGACCATTTTGATTATACAGAGTATGAGCATAAAGGAAAGAAAATACAATGCTACAGCTTTGCTGAAAAAGGAGTAGGGCTTAGCAGAAACAATGCGCTTCTTAGAGCTGAGGGTGATATTGTTCTTTTTTCTGATGAAGATATAGTATATGACAGTGGTTATGAAGAAAAGATATTAAAAGCATTTGAAGAAAATCCGGAGGCTGATTTTCTGCTTTTTAATATGAGAGTTGGAAGACAAAGAGCTACTTACCATACAGACAGTTTTCACAGGGTTCATATATGGAATGCGGGCAGATATCCAACCTATTCCTTTGCTGTAAAGCGTGAAAAGCTTCATGCATCACATATAACCTTTTCGTTGCTGTTTGGTGGTGGTGCAAAATACAGTAATGGTGAAGACAGTCTGTTTTTAAAGGATTGTCTGAAATATGGCTTTAAGGTATATGCTGTTGCGGTTGAGATAGGGGCAGAGCGTGAAAGAGAGTCCACCTGGTTTAAGGGATATACAGAGAAGTTTTTCTTTGACAGAGGGGTATTGTACCATTATCTTTATGGAGTTCTTGCAGGAGCTATGTCACTTCGGTTTATTCTTGCCCATGGAAGAGTGATGTGTGAGGATATAAAACCCAGGCAGGCGCTTTTGCTTATGAGACAGGGATATAGGGAGGCAAGACGTATTTGACAAGAATAATCTCCATTATATTTTATTCGGCTATTGCATTTGTTACCTGTATGATGGCAAACAAAACCATTATAAGAAGAAAAAGGTATTCTCAGGAAAGTGTAAGCGTATCACAATACAATAACAGGTCGAGAGCAGCAGCTTATGATAAAATGTGGCTGTTTTCAATTTTTTTTATATTGTTTTTGTGTTCAGCACTCAGGTACGATATTGGCAATGATTATGCACAGTACACAGAGACAGCACATGAGGCTTTTGTAGGTGGATATGTTGTCACTGAGTTTGGATTTAACTGGCTTGTTAAAATTGTTTATACCTTATGTGGTTGTGAATATTATGAATTGGTATTTGCTGTTTTTGCAGCAGTAACAATAGGAATTTTCTTGAAGGCTTTATATGAACAGAGTGAGAACTTTGCGCTGTCATTTTTTATGTTTATGACATTGGGACTCTATTTTCAGACTTTTAATACTGTACGATATTATCTTGCATTGGCAATTACAGTATTTTCAATGAGATATGTTGTTGATGAGAAGAAAAAGGACTGGATAAAGTTTGGATTTTTTATAATTCTGGCAGCAGCATTTCATAAATCAGTTTTAATAGTTATTCCGGCTTACTGGATAGCATCTTTTTCATGGAAAAAATGGCATATAATATCAGGTCTGGTTATAAGCATAATATGTTTTCTGGCAAAAGGACTGGTATTAAAGCTTGCACTGGCTCTTTATCCATCATATAAAAATACCATATATCTTGAGGCAGGAGTTAGTAAGAGCAGCATAGCAAGAGTGGCAGTTGTGGTGCTTGTGTATATATGGTTTATGTGGTATAGAAGAAAAGATATACAACAACAGCCTTATTACAGGGAGATTACATTTTATGGACAGCTTAATATGCTTGCACTTGTCGTAGGCATGTTTTTTTCTTTCCTTCCGGTAGTCACAAGAATCATGTATTATTTTAATGTCTCGCAGATTCTTATGATTCCGCTTATAATTGAGCATATCGATAATGAAAGGATAAGAAAGACTGTAAAATATTTAGCAATAACTGTATGTATAGGATACTTTGTCATATTTCTTTTGCAGGCACATAAGGATGGTGTCGGGCTTTTGCCATATAAAAGTATATTGTGGGAGTTGGACAGGTATAAGTATTCATAATTGTTACAGAAAATGGTGTTAGTATGAAAAATAATGTTTTCTATAGTATAATAGTGGTATGTCTTAATGCCGGGGACAGACTGGCAAAGACTGTTGAGAGTATTTTAGCCCAAAAATATGAAAACTACGAGATTGTAATTAAAGATGGTGGTTCTAAAGACGGCTCTGTTCAGAAGATAAAAGATAAATATGAAAACGAGGATATGTATAAGCATATTAAGATATATGAACAGAAGGACAGCAGCATATATGACGCAATGAATCAGGCAGTCAGGCTTGCAAATGGAGATTACTGTATTTTCCTGAATGCCGGTGATGATTTTTATGATGAAACAGTGCTTGGTAGAATTGCAGATGGAATTAAAAATGAGTCTTATCCGGACATTGTATATGGCAATCTGTATCATAAAGCACTGGATACTGTTATCTATTCATCACCTGAGATTAACGATTTTGCGTGTTATAGAAATGTTCCTTGTCATCAGACCTGTTTTTACAAAAGAAATATGTTTGATGAAAGGGGATATAATCCTGAATATAATGTAAGAGCTGACTACGAACATTTCTTATGGTGCTATTTTGCAAAGAAAGCAAGGATTGTTTATATTCCTGAAATAGTATCATCATATGAAGGTGGAGGATATTCTGAAACAAAGGAGAATCTTAAGCTCTCAGCCAGACAGCACCGGGAGATAGTTGTTAAGTATATGGGCAAAAGAAAAGCTGATAAGTACCGTATGATAATGTTGCTTACACTTGCACCACTTAGAAGCTTTATGGCTAATAATAAACATATGTCCGGAATTTACAATTCATTCAAGACATTGATATACAAATTGAAAAATAAGAAAGGATAGTAATGTTATGAAGGTTTTATGGTTATGTAATATTATGCTTCCGTTTATTGCAAAAAGTCTGGGACATAAAATTGTTGTCAAAGAGGGCTGGCTGTCAGGGCTTGCAGGTTCTATAATGGCGAATAAGAGCAATAATAACATAACATTGTCTATCGCATTTCCTGAATCGGATGCCCTAAGCTTTGTAAAAGGCGATGATGCTTTGTTTTATAAAGGAACAGCACAGGGGATTGATTACTATATATTCAGGGAAGACACAGTACATCCTGAAAAGTATGATGAGAGTATTGAAAAATCCCTGAAAGAAATAGTAAATGATTTTGAACCGGATATTGTTCACATATTTGGAACAGAATATCCACATACGCTTGCAATGACAAAAGCATTTACTCACCCATCAAGAATCCTTGTTGGGATACAGGGGCTTTGCAGTTCAATTGCTGATGTCTATATGGCAGATTTACCTTATTCCGTTCAGAAGAAAAAGACTTTCAGAGATTTTATCAAAAAGGATGGTCTGTATGAACAGCAGGAAAAATTTGTGCTTCGCGGTGAAAATGAAAAAAAAGCATTAGCTGTAGTTGGAAATGTTACCGGCAGAACCGATTTTGACAGGGAAGTTACTTCAAAGCTTGCACCGCAGGCAAAATATTATTTTATGAATGAAACCTTAAGAGCAGAATTTTACAAAGAAGAATGGGATATAGACAGAATTGAAAGATATTCACTGTTCTTAAGTCAGGGAAATTATCCTATTAAAGGTCTTCATTATGTGCTTGATATACTTGCAGATGTTGTTAAGGTATATAAGGATACGGTATTGTATGTCGCAGGAGATGTTATAACTGCCAATGAAACTATCAAAGACAAAATAAAGATATCAGGATATGGAAAATATTTATTAAAGCTTATCAAAAAAAATGGCCTTGAAGAAAATGTTAAGTTTGTTGGAAGACTTAATTCTGACAAAATGTGTGCCAGATTTTTGAAAACACATGTGTTTATCTGTCCTTCTGCAATAGAAAATTCTCCAAACTCTGTTGGGGAGGCCATGCTCTTGGGTGTTCCTGTGGTCGCGGCAGATGTTGGAGGTATTCCAAATCTCTTAGAAGATGGTCGGGATGGATTCTTGTATGACCATACCAAAAAGCAGCAGTTAAAGGATTGCATATTGCGTATATTTAATGATGACAAGCTGGCAATGAATATGTCCTCTAATGCAAGAGTACATGCAAGAAGGACACATGACCCTAAGGCAAATTATAATACACTTATGGATATTTATGCCAAAATTAACAGAGGGGATTAGTATGAAATTATGTATTGTTTCAAACTATATAAATCATCATCAGATTCCGATGGCAAATGAATTATATAAAATGCTGGGCGATGATTTTACCTTTATACAGACTTCACCCATGGAAGAGGACAGAGTTAAGATGGGCTGGGGGAATGAGGTAAATGAAATCCCGTATCTTAAGATTTACTATGAACAGCCCGATGAATGTGCAGACATCATTTTAAACTATGATATAGTAGTATTTGGTGGAGTAGAAGATGAGAGCTATATTAAACCAAGATTGGATGCAAAGAAAACAGTTATTCGTGCAAGTGAAAGACTTTACAGGGAAGGTCAGTGGAAAGCAGTTTCACCAAGAGGCTTAAAGAAAAAATATGAGGACCATACCCGTTACAGAAAGGATTCGGTATATCTTTTGTGTCACGGAGCATATGTTGCTTCGGATTTTAATATTGTAAGGGCATATCCACAGAAGAAATTTGTGTGGGGATATTTTCCGCAGGTATATGAGTATGATATAGATGAGCTTTTTCATCAGAAAAACCAGGAAAATGACAATGGCAAACACAATATAAGGCTTTTATGGGCAGGAAGATTTATGCAGCTTAAGCACCCTGAGTATGCGATTGAGGCTGCAAGGATGCTTTACAAGAATAATATTTCATTTCAGCTCGATATGGTCGGTGGCGGAGATATGGAGAATGAGCTTAAGTCATTGACCAATGAATATGGAATTGAAAAATATGTACAGTTTCATGGCTTTAAAAATCCCACAGAGGTTAGAGAATTTATGGAAAAAGCAGATATATTCATGTTTACAAGTAATTATCTTGAGGGCTGGGGAGCAGTTGTAAATGAGGCCATGAACAGTGCATGTGCTGTTGTTGCCGGACATGGAGCGGGAGCAGTTCCATTTCTGATAAAACATGGCTATAATGGAATGGTATATAAGAATGAAGATATTAATGAGTTTAAAGACTACGTTATGTGCCTTGCAAACAATTCAAAGCTTAGAAAGAAATTAGGTATAAATGCATATAATACGATAATAAAAGAGTGGAATCCCAAAGAAGCTGCCGACAGATTATATCATTTCTGTGAGGGGCTTATGCGCGGGGAAGTAAATCCACAAAAAGAAGGCCCATTGAGTATGGCTCCTGATATTTCACCTAAAAAGGGCTATAAATATTCTCATTTACATTCTAAATAGACATAGAAAGAAGATATTCTAATGAATGATTTATATAATTCAAAAAAATATAAAAAATACCAAAAAACCCTAAAAAATAAGACTAAAAGCCGTATATATGTGTGTCACACATTTTATCATGTGTATGTTTCAGTACTTAAGGAAATGAAGCTTGCAAGAAAAAACGGTAAAAATCCTGACTTTAAAAAGGCAGATATAGCCCTAAGCTCCATATCAACTGACTTTGAAAATCTTAAAGAAAGGCTTGATAAGTCAGGGATTTTTAATAGTGTTATAGAGCTGGATGAAAAAGTGGAGCATTTTTTCCCGGAGCTTGCAAAATATCGTGAAAACTATGGCAATATAATAAAGCATATGATAAATAGAATGATATTTACCAAAAAGCTTGCAAAATGTGAGATACCATATCTGGGAGTCATTGATTTTGAAGCATATAAGGATATATATGTATATTGTGACAGCGACCCCATAGGTTATTATCTGAATTATAAGCATATTTATTATCATGCCCTTGAAGATGGTCTGGACTGCCTTAAAAATGATGATGATGCATATCATGCCAATTATGGACATTTTGGATTAAAGGCGTGGTTTTCAGCGCATAATCTGATTTTTATAATGAATGGATGGTCAAAGTATTGTCTGGATATGGAGATAAATGACAGAAGTGTCATTCAGACAAAATGTCCTAATTTTGTTGAAGTGCCAAGAAAGCCTTTGGAGCTTTCACTTACCTCTGAACAAAAAAAGCAGATGATAAGGATATTTATTGAGGATGCAGATTATCTTATTGAGCAGTTAAGTTCTAAGGAAGAAAATGTTCAATATGCGATGTTTCTTACAGAGCCGCATCCTGTCGATGTAGAGGCGCGAAAAAGGGTTTGTCTTGATATAATTGATAAATACTGTAAAGGCTATAAGGTGCTTATAAAGCCACATCCAAGGGATCTTATTGATTATGAAAGCCTGTGTCCTGATGCAGAGGTAATAAAGGGTCGCTTTCCTGTTGAAGTACTGAATTTCTTTGAAGGACTCCATATAAAGCTTGCAGTATCAGTTATTACAACTGCCATGAATAATATGGATTTTGTTGAAGAAAAGCTAAATCTGGGAGCTTCCTTCTGGGACGATTATGAAGACCCTGCAAAGCATGCTTTTAATAAGGCAGCAGGATTAGAGCTTGCTGATAAATAAATATGAATTTTTTATTAGAAAGGGCATGACAATATGCTGAGGATTTTAAAGAAGATAAATATATTGATGGACAAGAGACAAAAGCTTTCAATGCTAAAGCTTTTGATAATGATGGTTATTTCTGCGGGACTTGAGTCAGGGGCTGCAATGATGGTAATGGCAGTTGTGCAGGTAATAATCTTACCAACCGAGCAGCTTGTAAGTGGCAGTACCTATCAGCAGATAACAGGTATTTTAGGAATAAGTTCACCCGTACAGTTTTCTGTGCTGGCAATATTGTTTCTTATAGCATTATATATAGCCAAGAATTTATTCCAGTTCTTTTTGCAAAAGAGTCTGTTTCATTTTGTATATAGTAATCAGTTCCAGACAGCTTCAAATCTGATGAAGAACTTTGTGAAACGTGATTATGAGTATTATCTTAATGCAGAGACATCCGTTATTCAGAGAAGTATCACTGCTGATGTAAGTAATATGTATGCACTTATCATGGCTGTATTACAGATTTTTTCAGAGGCTATAGTTGCAGTATTTCTCGTAGTTACACTGGCAACACAGGATATTGTCATGACTATTGTTATAGCAGTATTACTTGTAATAACACTGGTAGTTATCAAAAATATAATTAAGCCTATTATGAATCGTACCGGTAAGGAAAACCAGGATTATGGTGCGTCAATGTTTGCATGGATATCTGAGACTATTCAGGGCATCAAGGAGATAAAGGTTGCCGGACGTGAGCAGTATTTTATCAATGAATATAATAAAGTCGGACATGGATATGTGAAGGCGATGGAAAGATTCAGTTTATTTAACAATACACCAAAGCTTTTGATAGAAACAGTATGTGTTGCAGGACTTTTGGGATATATTCTTGTTCTTATAGTATCAGGGGTTGATGTATCAGGCATGATTTCACTTCTTGCTGCTTTTGGTATTGCTGCAATGAGACTTTTGCCTGCTGCAAGCCGCATCAATAACCAGATGACAAGCATGGCATTTAATGAGCCTTTTTTCTTCAATGTAAGTGACAATCTTGTGGAAGAGACAGACAAGGAGCATACAGATATATCTTATGCAGTAGTTGCAAAAGAGAAGCTTCCTGTAAATACAGCCGTAAGCTTTGAGGATATTACCTATCATTATCCCAATTCGGATAAGCTTATATTTGATCATGCAAATGTGACCTTTCCTATTGGTAAATCTATAGGTGTAGTTGGAGCAAGTGGCGCAGGAAAGACTACAATAATTGATATTTTACTTGGACTTCTCAATCTGCAAAGCGGAAGGGTGCTTGCTGACGGAGTAGATATACAGTCTCATTACAGGGAATGGCTTGCAAACGTAGGCTATATACCACAGATGATATTCCTGCTGGATGCAGATATCCGCAAAAATGTTGCCTTTGGTATACCGGAGGAGGAGATTGATGACAAGAGACTCTGGTATGCGTTAAAGGAAGCACAGCTTGATGAGTTTGTAAAGGGATTGCCGGAGGGTGTTAATACAGGAATAGGAGAACGTGGTATTCGTCTTTCCGGTGGACAGAGACAGAGAATAGGTATAGCAAGGGCATTATACAATGATCCTGAAGTACTCATTCTTGATGAGGCTACATCTGCACTTGATAATGGAACAGAAGCAGCAATAATGGAGTCCATAAACAGATTACATGGCAAGAAAACTCTTATCATTATTGCACACAGATTACAGACTATCGAGAAATGCGACATGGTATTTCGTGTAGAAAATGGTTCGATAATAAAAGAACGTTAGTATATGTATTTATTAAAGAAAGGGTGTGTTCAAGAATATGAAACTAAGTATAATAGTACCGGTACACAATATGGTTGAAGATAATAAGCTTAGATTTTGTCTGGACTCACTTGTTAACCAGACTATAGCAGACTATGAGATAATTGCAGTTGATGATGCATCTACAGATGATTCTTTTGAAGTTTTGAAGGAATATGAATCAAAATATCCATGGAAATTCAAAGCCTTAAGATCCTATGAAAATATTAAGCAGGGCGGTGCAAGAAACAAAGGACTTGATGTTGCCAGAGGAGAATGGGTTGGCTTTGTAGATTCTGATGACTGGGTTGCACCGGATATGTATGAAAAGCTCTTAAACAAGGCATATGCGACAGGTGCTGATGTGGTTGGCTGTGATTACAATATGACTGGCGAACAGAGTATGAAAATAGGCAGGGTAGTTTCAAACAATTCTGTTGAACAGACCGGAATTCTGGATTATGAAAAATACAAGCTTCTGGTAATGGATCCCGGAAGTATGGTCATTAAAATATATTATCGCGAGGTAATAGAGGCAAATGGACTGAGATTTCCTGAAAAAACATTTTATGAGGATAACGCAGCATCGCCTATATGGCTGCTTTGCTTTTCGCATTTTGAGAGAGTTGATGAGCCACTTTACTATTATTATCAGCATGATGAGTCGACAGTGCATGAAATAAGCATTGATAAATGTAATGACAGACTTAACATGGGCAAAAAGCTTATTGAAGATGCCAGAAAATTTGGATTTTACAAGCAGTTTAGACAGGAGTTTGAATTTGCCTTTTCAAAACTTTATTATATGAATACGCTCTTTACATATATGCTTGGAGTAAAACATCCTAAAATCAGCTTTCTAAAAAAGATGGCAAAAGGGATAAAAGAAGAATTTCCGGATTTTGATGCAAATATCTATTATCAGAGGGCTTTTGATGAGGAGCAGAAAAAGATGGCTCAGATGAATATAGATTCATCATTTCAGTTTTTGGTCTATTTTAAGCTGCTTTATTTTTACAGAAATCATATAAGACCTTTAATACTAAAAGATAAAAGGACAGAGTGATAATTATGCAGTTCACATCATTTGATTTTTTGATTTTCTTTCCATTTGTGGTTTTGATATTTTATATAATGCCAAAGCGATTACGACAGCTTTGGCTTTTGCTTGCCAGCTATTATTTTTACATGGGCTGGAATGCAAAGTATGCATTACTCATATTTGCATCTACGGCAGTTACATATATTGGTGGAATATTTATAGACAAATTCAGTTCTGATATTGCAAAGAAAAGAATGGCTCTGGCTGCATGTATTCTGATTAATCTTGGTCTTTTAGGGTTTTTTAAGTATTTCTATTTTTTGTATGACAATGTTGGAAATATATTATCATTATTTGGTATAACAATCAAAGAGACAAGGCTAAATATACTGCTTCCGGTTGGTATTTCGTTTTATGTATTTCAGGCAGTAGGATATATAATTGATGTATACAGGCAAGATGTCAAGTCTGAGAAAAATTTTGTCAGATATGCGCTTTTTGTGTCATTTTTTCCACAGCTGGTTGCAGGTCCGATTGAAAGAAGCAAAAATCTCCTGGGGCAGATAGAACGAATTTCATATCAAAAATCGTGGGACTTTGATAAAGTCACAAGAGGTCTGTTGCTCATGCTTTGGGGCTTTTTTGTAAAAATGGTGATTGCAGACCGTGCAGCAATATTTGTTGAGCAGGTTTTTAGCATTTATTATATGTTTAACGGAGTAGCACTTTTAGTAGCAGCAGTGCTTTTTACAATACAGATTTATTGCGATTTTTCAGGTTATTCCTATATAGCCATAGGAGCAGCAAGAGTTTTGGGAATAGAGCTTATGGATAATTTTGCTGCGCCTTTTCTGTCGAGGAGTATTTCTGAGCTATGGAGAAGATGGCATATTTCGTTAAGCTCCTGGTTTAGGGATTATGTTTATATTCCACTTGGAGGAAGCAGATGCTCAAAACCAAGAAAATATTTTAATAATCTTGTTACCTTTGGCCTTAGCGGATTATGGCATGGTGCAAGCTGGAATTATGTTGTATGGGGGCTGATGCAGTCAGTATATATAATTATAGGAGATATTACAAAGCCTTTTAAAGAAAGAATGATACAAAAATATAATCTTAAGATAGAAACCACTATATATAAAGCTATACAGACAGCCTGTACATTTATACTTTTTATGCTTTCGTTAATAATTTTCAGACTGACCGATATAAAAGATGGTGTTTATTATATATATCGAATGGTTACACAGTTTGATGTCTGGTCATTTTTTGATGCCTCAATCTACAATATGGGACTTGACCGTAAAGAAATGGGGGTACTCATATTTGCCGTACTGATACTGTTTTTGGCAGATATATACTACCAAAAATGCAAGGCTTTTTTTGATACACTTGTAAAGCAACAGTGTCTTGCTATTCAATATATTATGGTAGCACTTATACTTGTCATGGTTATTGTATTTGGAATATATGGAGAAGGGTATGATGCTACACAGTTTATATATTTTCAATTTTAATCTTAAGGGAAAGGTATGGACATTTTATGAAAAATATCCGTATAAATATAATTATTAAGGTTTTGGTCTTTGTAATATTTATTTCAGGGGTGTTGATTTTTACAGACAGTATTATTAAGGCAAAATTTATAGGAGACTCAACATCAATAGTAAATGGATTTTATTCTGAAAAAAGAAATTCTATAGATTTACTTGTAATAGGCAGCAGTAATAGCTTTTGTACTATTGATCCTGTGACCTTGTATGAAGATTATGGTATTACGGCATATGATTTTGGAAGCTCGTCACAGCCCTTAAACATTTCACTCTTATATATTAAGGAGGCACTAAAAAAGCAAAATCCCAAGGTTGTAGCTCTTGAAGCCAATATGCTTATTGGAGACTGCATGCAAAGAGGAAATGAGGCTGCTTTCAGATGGGGCTATACAGATATTCCATTATCGGTGAATAAGTTAAGGGCAGTATATCAGTCCTTAGGAAAGGTTGATAAAGAATATTTTACATATATTTTTCCGGTTTTCAGATATCATAACAGGTGGAAAGAGCTTAGCAAGACAGATTATATATACTGGAAACAGGATAAAACCAATTATTCAAAGGGATATCTTCAGACCCAGTCTGTATGTGCAGAACCTGTTAGACTTGATTTTTATTATGATTATCAAAATATTGACTATGAGCATTATGTGAGCAGTGAGGCTCTTGAATATATTGATGAGATTAAGAAGATTTGTGATAAAAAAGGAATAAGTCTTTTGTTGTTCAAGTCACCTAAACAGGGATGGTATGCCGCAGATACAGAAGCAGTAAGACTGATAGCCAACGAGAGAAATCTTGAATTTATTGACTATAATGAACTGTATAATAATGGTATGTTTATGCTTGACACGGTAAATGATTTTAGAGATGCAGATCATTTAAATGATTTTGGAGCAAAAAAGGCTTCCGGTGATTTTGGACGAATAATAGTGGAAAAATATGGACTTACAGATAATAGAAACCCTGCAGAACCGTCAGAAGCTCAAGCTGATAAGTATGCTTCCTGGGAAGAAGCAGTGTCCTACAGACACAGACAGGGATGGCAGTTATATATGGAGGCTGTTACAGCAAAGGAATGTATTGAGCTTTTGCAAAATGAACCACAATATGTTCTCATAGTCACTGATGCAAAATCAGGAGCTAACAATGACCGTGTGCATCAGTGGGTATACAGTGATGGTAAAATACTTGTCGACCAGATTTGGGAGGATACAGGAATAAGACATTTAAAAATAGGAGAAAGTGAGCTGGTGCTTTCAAAGTTTGGGGCATTGCAGCAGGTTCTTATTGATGGTGTGGAAAACTATGAAGCTGATAGCAGGTGGAATATTATAATATATGATAAAAACTGCAAAGAAGTAGTCGGCAGGATGAAATATGAAAACTAATAGACTTATATTTTTTGACGTTTG
>JAFPAQ010000172.1 GCA_017424235.1 Lachnospiraceae bacterium
CTGCATGGGCGCAAATGACTGTAAAACCTCTTGAAATGATTAACGAAATGAATGGAATAAAATAGTATAAGATGGAAAAGTATGGTGTTTT
This sequence comes from Lachnospiraceae bacterium, assembly GCA_017424235.1. Lineage (GTDB taxonomy): Bacteria > Bacillota > Clostridia > Lachnospirales > Lachnospiraceae > COE1. The sequence goes on from JAFPAQ010000172.1 coordinate 92, forward strand.
GGAAATAGCGGCAGATTATTGCAATAAAGGCAAATTGGAGGAATGGATTCAGCTTTTTCTTCGCAATGATGGATATAACATTGCTTTGGCGGAGGGGCTGTTAAAAGAGAAACGCTTTTATACAGGAATAATTCTGTTTGAGCTTTCGTTATTAAATAATATCAGAGCCGGAGCCCCGGAGTACTTGACCGAGGAAAATGATATAGAATACTTTTTCAGTCATGTTAATGAGATGATGAACGCGGTAGATAATTGGAATCCGCCGCCACTTATTATTGAGTACAAGGATGACGGTAGTTTTTACGTCTGTGATGGTAGACATCGACTGGAAATGTTTAGGCAAAAGGAAGCGAAGTCTGCTCCTGCTATTGTGTGGGCAACGGGAAAAGAAAATTTTGATAGATTACAGGAGATTATAAAATGTTAGGAATATGTTCTGCATGTGGAAACACAGAATGGGATAAAGAGGTTACAGGAAATGTGATAAAGTGCCCTAAATGTGGTAATGAGTGGAAGTTTGATAAGTTACCTATATTTTTCCTGACTGGTTGTAGCGGAGTTGGTAAAACAACCACAGCAATTGAACTTCAGAAAATAACGGATGAGTATGTGATCATTGATGCTGATTGGCTTCGGAATATTGCCTGGCCACAAAATGATGAAGAAGAAAATGATTTTATTGAACAGGTATATTCTGTTTCAAAGAATATATCTCAATGCAAAAAGCCTGTAGTGTGGACTATGGCAGGTGGTATTGACAGATTGCATCATACATACGGGAAAAGATTTTTCTCTGAAATAAAAGTTTTGGCACTTACAGCTGAGCCGGAGGTTCTTAGAAAACGGATGACAGAAGGCAGAGGGATAGACGATGCGGGTTGGATTCAAAGCTCAATCGATTATAATAATTATTTTAGGACTCATGACACTTTAGGAGATACAGAGTTTGATACATTAGATTGCACAAACGGGACTCCTACGGAAATTGCAAAAAAGGTTCTTGAATGGCTGAGAGATTGAAATTGATTAATATTAAGAGGAATTTAGGAGGGAATCATAAATGGCATCGGATTGTACAGTAGCCATTGATAATGGGTATATTAATATACGCGTTGGAGCAATTATTATGAAAGGTAACAAATTTCTGATGGTTGGTAATCAGAAGGATGAGTACCTTTATTCTGTTGGCGGGCGTATCCAGTTTGGAGAAAGTGCTGAGGAGGCAGTCGTTCGAGAAGTGTTTGAAGAGACAGGTGTGAGACTGGAAGTGGATCGTCTTGGATTTGTTCATGAAAATTTTTTCTATGGTGATTATGGTAAAAAAGAAGATAAATTAATCTATGAGATTTCATTTTTCTTTTATATGAAAACACCGGATGATTTTGAGCCGGTATGTGATAGTTTTACTGATGATGAGTCAAAAGAAAGGCTTATATGGGTAGATGAAAAAAGTGATATAACTTACTATCCTACATTTTTTAGGGAAGAACTTAGAAATCCCAGTTCCTCTGTAAAACATATTGTTACTGATAATAAGAAATAGAATTGATATTCTTTTTTTAGGCTCAATGAGATAGATAATATTTATGAGCAAAATATACCTAATATGAGGCAAAACATATAAGAATAGGTATATGTTCAAATGAGCATATCCCTGATTTTTTATTTTCTTTTGCCTCTTCCGTTACCTTTTGGCACCTTAAAAGCATCTGAATACCTCTGAAGAATATCTGTAAAAGTTTTGAATTCATAGGGATCCATTTTAGAAAAATTGATTTTGAACATCTTACTGTACATAATCATTTGAGCCTGTGTAGCGTTATCAGCCTTCTGTACCTGCTCAAAGGCATCTTCGATTTCATCAACTTCGGTTGTGTCACTGCCTGTATTGGAATCCTTTTTATGAGCTTCTTTAATATCCTTTGCAATCCCGGCGATGTCGTTGCCGAGAAGATTTGCAAAATAATCATCCTCTTTTATAGTAGCTGCTTCAAGGGTTTTCATATAGTGGTCGGCGGTGCTTGTCCCTTTTTCTTGAAGTTTTGCTCTGGTAAATTCAATGTATTTGTTCATATTATGAATCTGCATAGCAGCCAGATTATCAACATAAATTTCCATATCTGACAGGAAATTAGCAAAAGCAGGATTCTTAATCATCTCACAAATAAGCCTGACATTTAAGTCACCGCTTTTTAGTATTTCCACAGTGGCATCATCAAGACCAAGCTCATCGACAGGGAAGAGGTGGTGTTCTTTATTATCTGTCATACCAAGCAGATAGTCAGTTGTTACACCATAATACTTTGCTAAAGTAGTAAGAGGAACTATTGTTATTTCCTTCTTGGTATCATCAC
>JAFPAQ010000173.1 GCA_017424235.1 Lachnospiraceae bacterium
ATTGGAATCGTTTCCTATTTCAATTCCTTTCTTGCTGCATAATATTCTTTCCATAATCCACCTATTTTGTTACTTCTATCCTTAATTACTGTTTCGAAATAATCCTTAACCTTTACAAGATCATCTTTGTTCTCTTTGGCAATTGCACCCACAAGATTCTGAACCATACAATCAAGTCCCATCTTGCAGTCACCATAATAATATGATGTAAGCATAGTCTGGTAATATACTGAAACTGCTTCTGCTGTACTCATTACTGTTGCAGGTCTGTCAATTCTATGACCAAGCGATGATACTCCTTCTCTAAGCTCATGATAGGTTGAAGCAAGTATCTCTGCAATTTCTTCATCAGGAGTCATTTCAATTCCACTTTCTTTTGCAAGATTATTGACTTCATTAATAATAATCTGTTTTTCAAGAGATACATCCTTCACCGGCATAACTGTTTCAAAGTTAAATCGACGTTTGAGGGCGCTACTCATCTCATTAACGCCTCTGTCTCTTGTGTTAGCTGTACCTATAACATTAAAACCCTGCGTTGCAAAAAGAAATCCGTCATCTCCCAATTCCGGTACACTCAGCACCTTATCACTAAGTACACTGATAAGACTGTCCTGTATCTCTGCGGGTGTTCTTGTGATTTCCTCAAAACGTGTTATAATTCCTTTTTCCATTCCAACATAAAGCGGAGCCGGGACTAATGCTTCCCTGCTTGGACCATTTGCCAGTAACAGAGCATAATTCCATGAATATTTAATCATATCTTCAGTAGTACCTGCGGTACCCTGAACTGTATTAGTACTTACTCCACTTATGGCAGCAGACAAAAGCTCTGACAGCATCGTCTTTGCTGTTCCGGGTTCACCTACAAGCATAAGACCTCTGTTTCCGGCAAGAGTAACTATACATCTCTCTACAAGGGCATCATTTCCCAAATACTTCTTTTTGATAATAAATTCTTCGCCATTATATACAATTGGTTCATTACTTCCTAAAATAAATTTTTTGACCGCCATAGGTGACATCTGCCAATTTACCGGTACCTTACCGGTATCTGTGGCTTTTAACGCCTCTAACTCCTTCTTATAGCGTATCTCTACAGGTGGTTTAATACTATTCACTCTCTTATACCTCTTTCTCTTATCCTTATATACTCATAAATATGTACTATACGAATATATGTTTATGTTAACTTACAGTTATATAATATACGATAATGTTACTAATATCTACCATTTTTTAATAAATTTATATAAAGTTTACTGTAAGCAGGTTTTATCCCACAAAGTATTTTCAAAACGAAAACCCAAGTTCTTAGGACAAAAAGGACAGATATTGAGCAATAAGGACGGGGCTTGCTGTATCGTGTTTTACAATATAGTAGAAATAGGGACAGTGCTTGCTGTATCGTGCTTCCAATATAGTAGAAACAGGGACAGCTCTTGCTGTATCGTGCTTCCAATATAGTAGAAATAGGGACGGGGCTTGCTGTATCGTGTTTCCCAACGATACAGAAGCCCTGTCCTTATTGCGACCATTGCCATTATCCATTATATAAACCGAAATACACCAATAAAATTAATGAAATAATAAGAAAAATAACAGGTATTCCAATTGTATCACTTTTCCGAATATTATTCCAATCCACCGATTCAGGTGTCATCCTTTTATGAGATGCATTTTGATAAGAACAATAAATATGTTTCCATTTTAGTTTGTATCCAATAAATGACCACACCGAAAACGCCAGGCAAAATATACCGGCAGTCAAATATGTATTAAAAAATATCATGCAAAAAAGCATTGTAACAATCCAGCCGTATCGGTGAAAATATGCCAGAAATTTTATCATTTTATATTCCCCCCTGTCTTAATGTATATGCAAACTCAGAATATTTCATTTTACAAGCATTGATTAACCCTGTATGCTGAAAAAATCTATGCAGCAATATTTGCTACTTCCTTATCACAACCATTTTGTTTGCATTTTTCTGAAATTCATAATTTGTCACTTTCAGCGCTACATAGTATTTCTTTTATTTTAGTCCATATGTAGTTATCCATATTCTCAGACATCTGTTGCATTACAATTCCACGAACGTCCTCGATTCGTTTCTCCAGCTCTTCTTTACGAAACTGATAAATCGGATCATACGAAGTAATATCATATCCTAAACAATGTGCTTCAAAATTAAAGCTTGCCGGACCATCACCAAATCCTACTATTTTCTTTTTCATATCTTCCTCATTCAGGAGAAACATTGATTTATATTCCTCCATATTTCTTCCCCATGGAACTACACTATTTAATTGAAATGCCATATTAATTCTCCTCCTTAAATTTGATAATAAAAAAAGCCACTTACCACATATGCGATAAGCAGCCTTTGTAAATCTGGTAATATTTATAAATACCGATCAAACAGTTTTAACGCTGAGCATTATCTTATATGGGCACACAAAAGAGAGGTGGACGAAAAGCTTCACCATCCATGCATGTCCCATATGCCAATATGCTCTAACATTAACGATCTGCATTATAAATATTTCCTTCCCACAATTTTTGTACAGTTTATCATACAGTTTTGTTATTGTCAAATATTTTTCCCATTACTCCACTTACTTATTAAAAAAG
>JAFPAQ010000023.1 GCA_017424235.1 Lachnospiraceae bacterium
GACCAACTCCGGTCTATCATTGCGAGAGACTTTCAAGAGAGATTGGAAACTGTCAGATTTATCTTAAGAGAGAGGATTTGAATCATACAGGTGCCCATAAACTCAATCACTGCATGGGTGAGGGACTTCTTGCCAAGTTCATGGGTAAAAAGAGACTTATAGCTGAGACCGGTGCCGGACAGCATGGTGTTGCCCTTGCCACAGCAGCAGCTTATTTTGGACTTGAGTGTGAGATTCACATGGGAGAAGTAGATATTGCAAAGCAGGCTCCAAATGTTACCAGAATGAAGATTTTGGGTGCAAATGTAGTGCCTGTAACACATGGTCTTAAGACACTTAAGGAAGCAGTAGATTCAGCATTTGATTCATATGCAAAAAATTATAAGGATTCTATTTACTGTATAGGCTCTGCTCTCGGACCACATCCATTCCCACTTATGGTACGTGATTTTCAGTCTGTAGTAGGATATGAGGCAAGAGATCAGTTTAGAGAAATGACAGGTATTGACCCTGATGTTGTATGTGCCTGTGTAGGGGGTGGAAGTAACTCTATCGGTATGTTTATTCCATTCCTCAATGATCCTGTAGACATAGTAGGTGTTGAACCACTTGGACGAGGACCTGCAATGGGAGACCACGCTGCATCAATGGCTTATGGTGAAAAGGGTATCATGCATGGCTTTGAGAGTATCATGTTAAAGGATTCAAACGGTGAACCTGCGCCTGTTTACTCTATTGCAAGCGGACTTGATTATCCTTCTGTTGGACCTGAGCATGCATTTTTGCATGACATTGGAAGAGTTAAATATGAGATAGTTGATGATGAGCAGGCTATGGAGGCATTCTTTAAGCTGTCACGCTTAGAGGGTATTATTCCTGCAATTGAAAGCTCTCATGCAGTAGCTTATGCAATGCGTAAAGCGCGTGAAATGAAGCAGGGATCTATTCTTGTATGTCTAAGCGGAAGAGGCGATAAGGATATTGATTATGTTGTAGAGCATTATGGATATGGAGATAAGTTTTTAAAATAATTTGAGATAATGAGGAACAGGTCAAAACTTTGCTTAAGGCTTGTTCCTTTTATTTTATTGTGATAAAATAAAATTGTATGCAAATATAATAACAGATAATTCTGATAATTGTTGTGATAATGCATACAAATGACACAAAATCAGAAAGGCAAGAAAGATATGTTAAGAAATAAAGATATATTGGAGTTAAAAAGACGTTTTAAAAAGGAAAGCTGCACAATAACCAGAATGTCAGGCTGTTACGTAAATTCTGATAAAGACAGAGTAGTTGAATTTAATGAAAATTTTTTAAACCTTGAAGATGAAGAATTTTACAAATATCTTGAGATAGCGAAAAAATCACTTTCAGGAACAATAGGAAACAATCTTTTAAAGCTGGATTTTCAAAAAAATGAGGAAGAGCCGGGTGGAAAGCAGCAGTATCTTTTAGGACTTAGGGAAAGCGGACTTAAGAATCCTGAGCTTTTATCGCATTTGTATGATATAATCATTGACAACTATGATTATGTGGGAAACTATCTTATTCTTGTATTTCATGATGCTTATGATGTTATTACAAAGACAAATGATGATCTCAAGATAGATGAGTCAGAGGAAGTATTTACATATATGATATGTGCGATATGTCCTGTTAATCTGTCAAAGCCCGGGCTTGGTTATAGAGAAGACCAGAACAGAATCGGTGCACGTATTCAGGACTGGGTAGTGGGTGTTCCGGATGTGAGCTTTATGTTCCCATCATTTATAGACAGGTCTACAGATATACATTCCATTACTTACTATGTAAGGGATGCCAAGGATTCACATCGTGAATTTATTGAGACTGCACTGGGCTGTGGTGCAAAGCGCACTGCAACTGAGGAAAAGCGTGCTTTTCATAGCATGGTAAAGACAGCCATTGCTCCTTATATAGAAAATACAGACCAGGTAATGATAGGTATTCAGGAGTGCCTGAATGAAATGGTAGAGGAAAATGAAGCGGCAATGGAGGATCTTATCATTGTAGAGCCTGAAGAGCTTAAGCTGGATACAGATATTATCAAGGAAGTGCTGACCAAAAATGAGATACCTGATGCTACAGTAGCAGCAATACAGGAGAACTTTAAAGAAGAATTTAGTGACCAGCCACCTGTTATAAAAAACCTTGTTGATGAAAAAGCAATTGAAAAAAACAATAAGGAAATGAAGGAAATAAGACTTCTTGATGAGGTGGCAAGCCTTAAAGAGGAGCTTACACAGACAAAACAGGAGAATGAAGAGAATAAGGAAAAGATAGAGACACTTGTAAAGATGGAGGAGCCTGTTGATCCGGAAAAAGCTAAAACCTGGGCTGAGGTATTTCTGCGTATGAAGCCGGAAAAAGCAAGTCAGGTTAAGTCAGAAACCATAGATGGAAAGAGGTATATACTTATTCCATTAGAGGAAGATGAACAGATTAATCTTAATGGCGTTATCAATACGGAATTGTAAATATATTAAAAGTAAAAAATTTACATTGTGTAAAGGGGATAGAAAGGTCGTGAATGCAATTTGAAAAAAATGCATAATATTTTTATGAATATAAAAAAGAAAATAAATGCACGCATAAATGTAACAAATTGCATATTCATAGTATTTGTTGTTTTGCTGACTTTGCTGACTTTGGCTGTGTATAAGCTATCACCTTCGCAGGGGCATTTTTCCGAGCTTGGCAAAAATGATGTATGGTTTGGAGATAACTGGTATTATGCAGAAGAAGTGGGGGAGAATGCAGAACCTGTAACAGGATATCGCGAGCATTATCTTCATATACGCGCGGAAAGTGGAAAAGCAGTAATTTATAAGAGACTTGACTTTACTCCCGCGGATAATGAATATCTTTGCTTTAGATGCAAAGCTGAGAATATTATTGTTGAGGTAAACCAGGAGGTTAAATATGTCAAGGAGATAGCTGATAAATATAAGGACAAGGCAGTAAGTATATATATGCTGCATCAGATAAGTGTTGTGGGGTTAAAAGAGGGAGATATCATTAAAATTACTCTTGAAAATCCGGCTCAGGATATGTTTATCTTTCAGTTTCCTGCAATTGGTGACAGATATGCACTTATGCTTTATATACTAAGCAAGGGTACTAACAATTTTATTGTGTGCGGTGTTGCTCTTATGCTGATTGTTTTGAATTTTGTAGTGGGGAGATCTTCAGCTCTTATGTCACGAATGCAGGGAGCAGATTCTCTGCACTGGCTGTCAATGTTTCTTACAGCAGCAATAGTATATCTTGCCATGGATACAGGCTGTATGGAAATATTTGTGGGTAAGGCGTCATTTGTATTCTGGTGCAATTCGATTTCTCTCATGGTGCTGCCAATGCTCTTTGTAATGTACACAAAACATGCATTTTTTCCTTTGCATCTGAGATATGATTTGCTCGCATTTATAAACTTTCTTGTACTATTATGCACTATAGTGGGATATGTTTTCTTTTCATATGATATTACAAAGTCTTATATGTTTATACACATGATAATTGGTACAGGCATTGCATTGTGTGCAATGAGTTTTATCCAGGAAAGATATGTACCGGCAATTGAAGTAATTGTTGGGTATATGGCGATATTTGTAATGGCAATTGCCAGTGTGGTGACTTATTGGAAAAATATAATGTTTCCGGCATCTACCATATTTGGATATGGACTTGTTATTTACAGTATGTTCATGCTTATATGGAGCATAAGAAGCACAAGTGAGCTTAAAAGAACCCGCGATGAGATGGATAAGGCTCGTATTCAGCGTGAAAAGGAGGCTGCCGAAGAGGCAAGTGAGCAGAAGAGCAAATTTCTTTCTCATATGTCACATGAGATAAGGACTCCCCTAAATGCAGTCCTTGGTATGAACGAGCTCATAATGAGAGAATCAAAGGACGAAAATATATTAAAATATTCTGAGAATATTCAGACAGCCGGTAAGACATTACTGGCGATTATCAATGATGTGCTTGACTTTTCAAAGATAGAGACCGGTAAGATGGAGCTTGTTATTGCTAAGTATTCTCTTTCAAATGTGCTTGATGACATTGTTATGATAGTGGACCAGAGAATCAGGGATAAGAAGCTTGAGCTTATCCTTGACATAGATGAAAGTCTGCCCAATATGCTAAAGGGTGATGAAAACCGCATAAAGCAGATAATAATTAATCTTATGACAAATGCAGTAAAATATACTTCTACAGGCTGGATCAAATTTTCTGTTAAAAAGATTAAGAAAACACAGTTTCTTGATGATGATGAAATAATGCTTATTATCAAGGTGGAAGATACGGGTATAGGTATCCGGCAAGAGGATCTTCCTAAGCTGTTTTCTGAATTTGAGAGACTTGACAGGCTTAAGAACAGGAGTATAGAGGGAACAGGACTTGGACTTAGTATAACATCAAAGCTCGTGGATCTTATGAGGGGCGAGATATCTGTTGAGAGTGAATATGGTAAAGGCTCTGTGTTCACTGTCAGGATACCACAGACAATAGAAGCTTATAAGACTATTGGCGAATACAGGGAGTCTGTTAAGAAAAAGAATACAGACACATATGATAGTGAAGATATTCCAAGCTTTAAGGGCAGCAGGGTATATGTTGTCGATGATAATGAAATGAATCTTGATGTTATAGCCTCCATACTTGAGCTTCTTGACATAGAAGTGTCTCAGGCTTCAGGTGCAAAAATGGCTATTGAGCAGTTAGACAAAGAAAGATTTGACCTTATACTTACCGATGATATGATGCCGGAAATAAATGGAACAGAGCTTATGCAGTACTTAAGATCAAACAAGGAAGGTGCAAGTTATGGTACACCAATTATAGTGCTTACTGCAAATGCTGTGGCAGGAGCAAGAGATGAATATATCAAAAAAGGTTTTGACGAGTATATGACAAAGCCAATTGATATAGATATGCTTCAGAAGATACTTAAAAAGTATCTTTAAGTGTTGGTTATTTTATATAGATAAAATTGTTAAAATGTATTTTTTTGGTTAAATCAACAGTTTTACTTATATAACGATTAAATTGGACAAAAATATATTGACTTTTGTATTTAAAAGACGCAAAATATATTACGGTAATGTCCGGTAGACTATCAGATTAAGATGGAGGGTATTGTTGTGTTAAGAAAAGAGGTTACTGTCAAAGATATTGATAAGAAATATGATCATCCATTAGCTGAGATCGTTCAGATAGCTAGTCAGTTCAAGAGTGAGATTCTTTTAGAATATGATAAATACAGAATTAATGCAAAGAGCATTATGGGTATCATTGCATTCAACCCATCAGAGGGAATGAACGTAACAATAGCTGCAGATGGAAATGATGAGATAGATGCAGTTGCTACAATTGAGAAATTTTTAAGTTGTGAATAAAAACAGGTATTTGGTCAAAATACGAAATGAAATCGGATGCGAAAAGCAATTTGTTTTTGCATCCGATTTTGTTGTTGTTTTATTTGAATTTATCTGATAATATAGTAGACATAAGTTTTTAAAATTGAAGAAAAGCATAGAGGGGAGTATATTAAATGACACAAGCAAAAATGTGTATTCTTTTGGCAATAATACTGTATCTTGGTATAGTACTTTATATAGGTTATCGTTGCTCAAAGAATAACAAAAGTACAGATGATTTCTATTTGGGAGGAAGAAAATTAGGTCCTCTGGTTACAGCAATGAGTGCAGAAGCCTCAGATATGAGCAGCTGGCTGCTTATGGGACTTCCGGGAGTTGCTTATTTAAGTGGTATTGCGGATCCGGCATGGACTGCTATTGGACTTGCGCTTGGAACCTATATCAATTTCCTTCTTGTGGCAAAGAGGCTCAGAAGATACTCTAAAATAGCCGGTAACTCTATAACCTTACCGCAGTTTTTCAAAAACAGATATCATGACAGCAGTAATATGCTCTTATATATCTCAGCAGTAGTTATAGTAGTTTTCTTTATTCCATATACTGCATCAGGATTTGCAGCCTGTGGTAAACTGTTTTCAAGTCTTTTTGGGATTGATTATTTAATAGCAATGATATTAAGTGCAATAGTTATTGCAGGATATACTACACTTGGAGGATTTTTGGCTGCTTCAACTACTGATCTTATACAAAGTGTGGTAATGTCAATTGCTCTTATAATAGTACTTGTATTTGGTGTTAATGCGGCAGGTGGAATTGATGCGGTAGCACAGAATGCAAGCGAGCTTCCGGGATTTTTGTCTATAGTACAGTCATATAATGCGAGTACAGGCGAAGCCGGTAAATATGGATTTATCACTATTGTTTCTACAGCAGCATGGGGACTTGGATATTTTGGTATGCCTCATATCTTACTCAGATTTATGGCTATTGAAGATGAAAAGAAGCTTTCTGTATCAAGAAGAATTGCAAGTATCTGGGTAGTTATCTCCATGACAGTCGCAATCTTTATTGGTATAGTTGGATACAGCATGAGTAAAGCAGGAGTTATTGAAATGCTTACAGGTGCAAACTCAGAGACTATCATTATAAAAATAGCAGATATTATGAGTCAGAACGGTGTTATTGCAGCATTTATTGCAGGTATAATACTTGCAGGTATTATGGCATCTACAATGTCAACTGCAGATTCGCAGCTTCTTGCAGCATCCTCAGCAGTATCCTCAGATATGCTTGGAGAGAAGCTTCAGACAAATGACAAAAATGGTATGATAGCAGCACGTATTACACTTCTTGTTATTTCAGTATTTGCTGTTATTATCGCAAGAGATCCAAACAGCTCGGTATTTGGTATTGTATCCTTTGCCTGGGCAGGATTTGGGGCTGCTTTTGGTCCTGTAATGCTATTTTCTTTATTCTGGAAGCGTACAAACCGTTTTGGTGCACTTGCAGGTATGATTTCAGGTGGAGTTATGATATTTGTATGGAAATATCTTATGCGTCCTCTTGGAGGAATATGGAATATATATGAACTACTTCCGGCATTTATTGTATCATGTGTAATGATAGTGGCTATCAGTCTTGCCACGCCTGAACCGGACAAGTCTATAAAAGAAGAGTTTGAGATGGCAAAAAGAGGCGAAGGTAATTAATAAATAACATTGTATTAATAAAAAAACATCCGGAAGTCAACACAATTGGTACTTATTTCCTATTTACTATAACCGGTATAGTATATTAGAATGTGCAGTGTTGATATTGCAGAGCAAGGTGTGTGCTGCTTTGACAGCATACACCTGTTTTGCGTTTTGACAAGTAAGTACAAACTCAAATTACATCACGGAATATCATTTGAAGAGGCAGAATATTAATGGGGATATGATAAATCTTCAATTATGATAATCAAACATCTAAGGCTTCATCAGGGTTTGAAAATGGAGAGGTAATGAGGAAATGAAGGAGAAACAGAATAAGAGATACAGATTTTCAAAGCTAATCTGTATTATACTGACAGTTGTGTTATTGGCTGGTTTGATACCGACTGATATGTCAGTAGTAACAGCAAAACAAAAAGAGACAGAGGGGATTGTGATTGCACCCGTTATGTCAAAGTCGTCAGATGAAAGTGTTTTGGCAAAAATTGATTTTAATGGAGTATTAAAAGCATTTTTTAAAAAGCAAGGAACCGAAGACATTATATGGATTGAATATGATTCGGATACAGATGACACAGAAAATACAGAAGGCGAATATATAGAATATGTATATTCAGAAGAATACAACTCAGAAGAAGACAGTTCAGAAGAAGACA
>JAFPAQ010000174.1 GCA_017424235.1 Lachnospiraceae bacterium
AAGCTTGCTGAACTCGAAGAGGTCAAGGCTGAGCTTGCCAAAGTAAAAAGTAAATAACATTACTTAGACATTTTGTAAATTTACAAGTGCAGAGATTCGCAAGTGAAACATATTGCGGATCTCTTTTTGTTCAGATCATATTGGTGCATGACCCTTTATAATAAGTGCCAGAAAAAGCACAGATTACTCCACAATTTGTGTTAATGAATTAATATAAATGGTGGTCATGAATAGTTACACTGTATTTTATTATTAGTCTGTTTGGAAAAAATTTATTACATACAAATACCTTACTAATATTGCACAAAACACAATAATAGTAAGGTATTTTTGTACTCCTATATCTGATTTTCTTAGATTTGATAAATAGAATTGATATTTACCGGATGCTTACAGAAGAATAATCCGAACAAGATGATAATAAACCTCAGCCAACTACTCCGTATCCACAAGGCTTTCAGCAATATTCATTAATCTTTTCTTATCCGACACATTCATGCTGCGATAATATGCCACCAGCTTATCTTCTTCGTAATCCCCTGCCTTTTCTCCGGCAGGTACAACAGCCCTTACATCAGACCTTCCCATCAGGTAGTCCGCACTGCAGTGAAAAAATTCACACATTTTCTGCATCCGTTCATTGGTGGGTGCTGCCTGACCTCTTTCATATTTATTTATCGCCTGCTGACTTATACCAAGTATTTTACCAAGCTGCTCCTGCGTAAGGTCTCTCTCTTTTCTAAGCTCCCTAAATCTTGTCTTCATCATATATACATCACCCACACATCACAAAAACACAACCATTGTTATTATTCACCGTTATTTGTCTTAACCGCTGTCTTTGCTTTTCTCAGTTAAATCCATATTTCCGCTTCAGCTTCCACTGTGTCACTCTCCAAAGTACAGAATTTTTATATCTGCATATTTTTGCATTCTGCAGCCTTTTATGTTTTTTGCAGGAATCAACTTTTTCAAGCCACTTAATACCTTTCAGGAAATCATGCATCCCAAGAATCGTATAGTATTCGGATTCATAATCCTTTTTCACATGAAAATCCGTAATTTTATCCTTCCATATATCAAGCATGATTTGAGTTTTTGGAAGTAAATCATACTTTTCATTTACAAACAAAGGATTGCGCGTATCATAATAATTTATAATAGGTGTCTGACGGTATTCATAAGTCTCATGCCATACCTGAATACCATTTAAAATTATTGGCGTTTTACCACATCTAAGACCATATTCAACATCATCACAATGTATAAAAAACGGCATAATATCATTTTCTTTTGCAAAGCTCATAGGATAACAACAAAACCAGAAACCACCATATTCAGCTTCCATGTTTTCATTCACGAAAGTCAAATTGGCAGTATCACGCATGTCCAGATTAAATCCAACATGCCGTATGTCGCCTCTGTTCCATATCTCCGCTGCCGTATATTGTATATAGGGTCTGTCTTTCCTAAACATCCTGCCCGCAATCGGAAAATCTGCATATTCTTCCTTTAAATGGCATAAAAAAAGATAAAGCCTGTAAAAGGTCTCTATATCAAATTCAACATCATCATCCATGAAAATGACATGTGTAAATGGTATCTTAGATTCTCTAATCCATTCCAGTCCCTTTTGAAATCCCCCTGAACCTCCGGTGTTTCTGTTGTGCTGTATGTGTATAAGCTCATCATCACACACCGATAATTCGCAACCATTGTCTGTCACATATATGTGCAAATGACCATAGAATTGTGTTTTGTTTTTATCAAAAAACTTCGACTCCAATAGTATATTCACATTACGACGCACTTCATCCAAACGATGATATGTACAGATATTCACTGCCAAATATGGTTCATTCAATCTTGGGCCACCATAAGCCTGTTCACACCAATCCAAACTACAACTATCTGTATTTATTCTGTCATCAATGTCTGTATATTCAGACCATGCATTACCATCAAAATAGTTCCAGTATTCTATTATATCATCATATGTACTAATCATTTTATAGCTTTCCACATCCATCTCAAAACATTTGATTTATTATATTTTTTACATTTGCATAGACAACATTACCCAATCAACTCTTTATATTCCAAAGAAGCTTCCTTACCCAAAAGCTCCTGTATTCTTTCAATTGTAT
>JAFPAQ010000175.1 GCA_017424235.1 Lachnospiraceae bacterium
GTAGTAGTCCTGCGCCAGCTGGCGGTAGGCTGGGGTAGAGGTGCGATTAAGTTCTAAAGGCATTGTAATCCTGTCAAAAATTTCCGAATAGAATTTCTCGGCTTCTTTATTCCATGAATATATTGTATAATCAGCACATATTCTTCCAGTATATCCTTTTTCCTTTAACCAGAAATACTCCTCATGATTTCTGACTAAAACACCTGTAAATACTCCACTACCAAGCAATTCCCAGTATTTGTCCAAGTACTTATATGAACGTTTTCTCAATATATGCGGAAGCACTAACAAAAAGCTTTTTGTACTTTTTTTAAGTTTTATTAATATATCCTCAGCATTTTTCACAGAAATAAAAATATCTGAATTGATATATATATCAGTAATACTATTAACTTCAAAACTTAACAAAAAATTTAACTGTTCATAAGTTGAAACCAATACTGTCATACGATTAGTTGTTTCAACATCCATTACTTTTTTACTGTCAGATACAGTCTTTTCTAATCCGTTTATTAATATTTCCCTTTTTGAAATAATTGCATCTTCCAATTTTTGACAGGCTTCCCTGCGCATTTCATTCAAGGCCTTCACAGGCATAAAGGAACTGTTATTCGTATCAATATCAAGATTTCTCAATGTAAAGAAGGTATCTCCCATTTTATTTATACGCTTACTTATCTCATCTTTGCTTAACGGGCGATTCATTGCTTCACTGACCACATCTCCTTCAACCGAAACAGAATATTCATCCTTGGTAAGTATCAGTTCTGCCTTTTCACCACTCTTTATCTTTACATATCCATCAATATCAATAAGCTTTTTATTTTCAATATATTTATGCCTGATGGTATCTATTATTTCCTGTGAGCTTCCAGAATATCCCGGCTCTTTTATTGTTACCATTGTTTTATCATTATGCCGGTTATAATATCCATTGCATATATCTGTTCTGATATAAAGATTTTTTAATATTTCTTCATCATTTTTATCTATTATATAAGGTTTATCAGGATTTCTAATATATTCATCAATATATTTGCGATAAATTGCAGTCACTCCTGCAACATATTCCGGGCTTTTCATTCTTCCTTCAATCTTAAATGAATATATACCGGCATCTATCAGCTTAGGTATCATAGGCAGGGTATACATATCCTTCAGGCTAAGTGGATAAATAGTCTTACCCTTTTCATCTGTATAAGGCAACCTGCAAGGACCGGCACATCGTCCCCTATTACCACTTCTTCCACCAATAATAGAACTAAACAAACACTGACCGGAATATCCATAGCACATAGCACCATGAATAAAGGCTTCTATTTCAATCCCTGTTTCATCATGAATATATCTTATTTCTTCGAGCGATAATTCTCGTGCAGGAACAATACGGCTTGCTCCTAATTCTTTTAGAAATTTTGCTCCATATACTCCTGTAATCGTCATTTGCGTACTGGCATGAAGCTCGAGACCCGGAAAATTTTTCTTTAATATCTCAAACACTCCAATATCCTGTACAATCACTCCGTCCAAACCGGCTTCATACAAAGGAACAATATATGGAACAAGCTGTTCTATCTCTTTTTCTTTTACAAGAGTATTAACTGTAAGATATATCTTTTTTCCAAACAAATGAGCAATTCTAAGCGCATTTATAATCTCTTCTTCTGTAAAATTATTTGCATATGCCCTTGCTCCAAATTTTTCACCGCCAAGATATACCGCATCAGCCCCGGCATTTATTGCAGCCTGAAAACATTGAAAATCTCCTGCCGGTGCAAGCAATTCAACCTTTATTTCCTTCAATATGTAACCTCACTTCCACAAAAACAAGTTGATAGGAGAGAATTATCCCTCCTATCAACTATTTTCTCTTATACTCTTTAAGTTCTGTTTCTAATCGAACTATTTCTTTTGAATTTTCATTGAGCTCATTCTGGCTGTCCTTAAGGGATTTTACAGTATTATCGAGTCTTATCTGAGTCGCAATCAACTCATGTTTAAGATCATATAATTCATTTTCCTTTGCCTTAATGTCCTGTTCAAGTAATTCAATCTGCTTTTTTGACTTAAAATAATCATCAGCCATATTTAACTGAATAAGGAGCGTTTGTGTATCTCTATCTTGTTTCTTAAAACTGTCGGTTTTTTGACAATCACTTATTTTATTATTAATATAGGTAGCAACCTTCTGCATATATTCTGCACTCTCGTTACCTGTAACTGTTATCATCTTTCCGCCAATAATTACCTCTGTATCTGTTTTTGCTGACATATAAATGCCCCTTTCTCACGTGTAACAATTAATGTAATATGTGTTAATTATATCAAATCACTCTGGAATTTCAAGACCTAAATGATGATAGGTCAAATCAGTAACCATACGGCCCCTGGGGGTTCTTACTATCAGTCCGTTTTTTATAAGATATGGCTCATACACATCCTCGATTGTACCACTATCCTCGCCAATGGCAGCAGCCAGTGTATCTAAGCCTACCGGTTTTCCACCAAACTTTTCTATCATGGTAGTAAGAATAAGCCTATCTGTCTGGTCAAGTCCCAATTTATCTACATCAAGCAAATCAAGCGCCATATTTGCAGCTTCAAGTGTTATATTGCCATCAAACTTAATCTGTGCAAAATCTCTCACACGTTTTAACATTCTATTTGCAAGTCTTGGTGTTCCCCGACTGCGTCTTGCCATTTCCCTTGCCCCAAGCTCATCTATCTCAACGTCAAGTATTCTGGCCGAATGCATAATAATAAGCATAAGCTCATCTATGGAATAAAACTCCAAATGCTGGATTACTCCAAATCTGTCCCTAAGCGGTGCCGAAAGCAATCCGGCTCTTGTAGTTGCACCAATCAAAGTAAATTTAGGAAGATCAAGTCGTACTGACTTTGCAGCAGTACCTTTACCAATCATAATATCTATTGCAAAATCCTCCATTGCCGGATACAAAACTTCTTCAACCTGACGGTTAAGTCTGTGTATCTCATCAATAAATAATATGTCACCCTCCTGAAGATTATTAAGTATCGATGCCATTTCACCCGGCTTTTCAATTGCAGGTCCACTGGTAACCTTTATATTTACTCCCATCTCATTTGCAATTATATTTGCAAGTGTTGTTTTACCAAGTCCGGGAGGACCATAAAACAACACATGATCAAGGGCATCATTTCTCTGTCTGGCAGCTTCAATATAAATACTCATTATCTCTTTAATCTTCTTCTGCCCTATATAATCATTAAGAGTCTGTGGTCTTAAACTGCCTTCAATTTTTACATCCTCTTCTAATATTTTTGTTTCTATGACTCTGCCAGCCATCTATAATCCATACCTTTCCAATATCTGTCTATATTAGAACCCGATCATAAACAGTTAATCCGGTTCCTGTTGATATTTCTACATGCCAATAATTTTTAATGCCTGTTTTAAAATCATTCCCGAATCCATTTCATCAGTAATATTCAACTGCCTTACAGCTTTAAGAGCTTCTGTTGGTGAATATCCAAGTGATGTTAAGGCTTCAATTGCATCATTTTTAGCATCTGAGTTTGTAAATGCATTCATAATCGGTACATTTTCGTTGTCTTGTTCTGATACTATATCAACTTTGTTTCTCAAATCTATAATAATACGTTCTGCTGACTTTTTTCCTATTCCCGGTGCTTTAGATATAGTCTTTGAATCTCCGGAAATAATTGCAAGACGCAGTTCATTCACTCCCATTTCCGAAATAATACTAAGTGCCCCCTTTGGTCCTATTCCACTGACTGTGATAAGCAGCTTAAACATTTCCAATTCATCTTTTGAAAGGAAGCCAAACAGATTAAAAGAATCTTCTTTTACACTTGTATATGTATATATCTTAACAGTACTACCTACTCCAGGTAATCTGGCAATCATACTTGCCGGCACATGTATGTTATATCCAATATTGTTACACTCAATAACAACATTATCTTCTGACAAATCTACTATTTCGCCTTTAATGTATGCATACATATGTACTCTCCTTCTTTAAAACAAAGGAAACGTAATATTACGTTTCCCTTATCAGATTAATTAATTATTTGTTATTAATATAATTTATAAGTCCTTCTGCCTTAATTATTTTTTGCATAAATTCAGGGAAAGGCTGTCCTTTAAAAGTCTCACCTGTTGTTTTGTTGGTAATGATACCTGAATCAAAATCAACTTCTACCTCATCACCTGCTTTGATTGCTTTAGTAGCCTCAGGACATTCAACGATTGGCAGACCAATATTAATGGCATTTCTATAGAAAATGCGTGCAAATGTTTCTGCAATAACACAGCTTACACCAGCAGCCTTTATAGCTATTGGAGCATGTTCTCTTGAAGAACCACATCCAAAATTCTTACTTGCTACGATAATGTCTCCTTTTTTTACATTTTTAACAAAATCCTTGTCAATATCCTCCATACAATGAGTTGCAAGCTCTGCAGGATCTGAAGAATTAAGATATCTTGCAGGAATAATTACATCTGTATCAACATTATCGCCGAATCTAAAAACTGTTCCGTTTGCCTTCATCATTATACCTCCATTAGTTAAGCTGTTCCGGACACGAAATCTTACCGGTAATTGCACTTGCAGCTGCTACGGCAGGGCTTGCAAGATATATTTCCGAATTAATATGTCCCATTCTACCTACAAAGTTACGGTTTGTTGTAGAAACACAACGCTCGCCTTCGGCAAGAATACCCATATAACCACCAAGACATGGTCCACATGTAGGAGTACTTACAACAGCACCAGCCTGAATAAAGATCTTAAGAAGACCTTCCTCCATTGCCTGCATATAGATTGACTGTGTAGCCGGAATAATAATACATCTCATTCCCTTAGCTACATGACGGTCTTTAAGAATATCTGCTGCAATCCTTAAGTCATCAATACGTCCATTAGTACAAGAACCAATTACAACTTGATCAATCTTAATATCTTCTGTAATCTCATCTATTGTCTTTGTATTTTCAGGTAAATGTGGAAATGCAATTGTTGGTCTTAATGCACTAAGATCAATTGTATATTCTTCATCATATTCTGCATCTTCATCAGCTTCATATACGGTGAACTTTCTTGTAGAATGCTCCTCCATATATGCAATTGCCTTATCATCAACAGGGAAAATTCCATTTTTTCCACCTGCTTCAATAGCCATATTAGCGATTGTAAATCTGTCATCCATAGAAAGATTTGCTATACCATCACCTACAAATTCCATAGAACGATATAAAGCACCGTCCACACCAATCATACCAATTATATGTAAAATAACATCTTTTCCGCTTACATGTTTAGGCAATTTTCCTGTAAGATTGAATTTTATCGCACTAGGAACTTTGAACCATGCTTTACCGGTTGCCATACCGGCAGCCATATCGGTACTACCAACACCTGTAGAAAAGGCTCCTAAAGCACCATATGTACAAGTATGTGAATCTGCACCAATGATAACATCACCAGCTACTGTAAGTCCTTTTTCAGGAAGAAGAGCATGTTCTATTCCCATCTCTCCTACTTCAAAATAATTTGTAATCTGATTTTTGATTGCAAATTCTCTTACACACTTGCAATGTTCAGCAGACTTAATATCTTTATTAGGAACAAAATGATCTGGAACAAGAGCAATTTTATCTTTATTAAACACTCCTTCCACTTTCATTTTATCCATTTCTTTAATTGCAACAGGGCTGGTAATATCATTTCCAAGAACTAAATCTAAGTCAGCCTCAATTAACTGTCCTGCCACTACACTATCAAGACCTGCATGTGCAGCAAGAATTTTTTGAGTCATTGTCATTCCCATTGTATATTCCTCCATTTAAAGAAAATCGAGTAGGTCTTAGCCTACCCGATTTTTATTTTCAACCAAAAAGTTAAATATCTTTCTGTATATCAAAAATATATAATCAGATATTAGTTGTTGATGAATTTATCTTCTTCGTTGTTCCAGCTGTAAAGTTTACGAATTTCTTCTCCAACCTTCTCAGAAGGATGCTCAGCAGCGAGCTTTCTCATAGCTTTGAAGTGAACCTGACGTCCTGCATCTGACATATCTAATAAGAACTCTTTTGCAAAAGAACCATCCTGAATATCAGAAAGAACCTTCTTCATTGCCTTCTTTGTTTCTTCTGTGATGATCTTTGGTCCTGTTATGTAATCACCATACTCAGCTGTATTTGAGATAGAGTATCTCATTCCTGCAAAACCTGACTGATAGATTAAGTCTACGATAAGCTTCATCTCATGGATGCACTCAAAGTAAGCATTTCTTGGATCATATCCAGCTTCGCAAAGTGTTTCGAAACCAGCCTGCATAAGTGCACAAACACCACCACAAAGAACAGCCTGCTCACCAAATAAGTCTGTTTCTGTCTCTGTTCTGAATGTTGTCTCAAGAACACCAGCTCTTGCTCCACCAATTGCAAGTGCATAAGCAAGTGCTTTATCAAGAGCCTTTCCTGTAGCATCCTGCTCAACAGCTACTAAACAAGGAACACCCTTGCCAGCCTGGTACTCAGAACGTACTGTATGTCCTGGTCCCTTAGGTGCAATCATAGTAACGTCTACATCTGCTGGTGGTTTGATGCAACCGAAATGAATATTGAAACCATGAGCAAACATAAGCATATTTCCAGCTTCAAGGTTTGGCTCAATATCTTTCTTGTACATATCAGCCTGTAATTCATCATTGATAAGAATCATGATGATATCTGCTTTCTTAGCAGCCTCTGCTGCTGTGTAAACTTCAAATCCCTGCTTAACAGCCTTGTCCCATGACTTGCTTCCTTCGTAAAGACCAATGATAACATTGCATCCTGACTCTTTTGCATTTAATGCATGAGCATGTCCCTGGCTACCATAACCGATAACTGCGATTGTCTTTCCATCTAATACTGAAAGGTTACAATCTTCCTGATAATAAATCTTTGCTTCTGACATTTTAAAAACTCCTCCTAGAATTATAAATTTTTAAGTATTATGTATAATCTTAATTGTTAAGACATAATAGACTATTAAAGATAAACTATATCCTCTGTACCTCTTCCAAGACCTGCAATACCTGTTCTTGCAATCTCAAGTATCTCATAATCCTGTAAAAGTCCAATAAATGCTTCAATCTTAGACTGATTACCTGTAAGCTCCACTATAAGACTGTCAACATTTACATCTATAATCTTTGCTCTAAAGATATCTGCTACTGCAATAACACCCTGACGCTTCTCCGGAGTTGATTTAACTTTAATAAGACAAAGTTCTCTATATACACTATTTTCAGGCTTGAGTTCCCTTATATCTCTGACATCAATAAGCTTTGAAACCTGTTTTTCAATCTGTTCAAGAACTTCAGCATCACCGGAAGTCACAATTGTAATTCTTGAGTAACGCGCATCAGCAGTCACTCCGGCAGTAATACTTTCGATATTATATCCTCTTCTTGAGAAAAGACCTGAAATACGGCTTAATACACCTGCATTGTTATCTACTAAAAGTTGAAAAACTTTCTTCTGCATAAATATACACTCCTTATGGAAATATATATATAATATAACTCTTATTGCAATTATCCCTGCATAAGCTTACATTACACACTCTAAATATTGTAACAACTCTTATGTTAATTGTCAACACATTTAGGCAATGCCAATGTACCGGTTCTTGCAACCTCAACTATGCTAATAGACTTAAGCATATCA
>JAFPAQ010000176.1 GCA_017424235.1 Lachnospiraceae bacterium
CATTACCAATAAAGCAAGAAATAAATACGTCCGGTCAAGGCACGCTTTGCTCAAGGCCTTGACTCGGCCGTTTTTAGGGTTTGTATTAAACCCTAAATAAAAAAGGTCTGTTATAAAGTAATTTACTTCATAACAGACCTGTGTTTTTTTTTAGATTAGATTAAGAAAGGAGATTAGTTAGTTGATTTACTAACTTCTTTACTTAAAGCATCTTTTATACTACTAAATGATTCCATATTGTATTTTCCTGAATTAGAACCAGATGTATTTTTTTCTCCTGCTGCCTTAAAGAAGATTTTTCCTTCTATCAAATCACAATCAATAGTCCATCCACTATTATTTTGATTACCATCTTTACCATAGAAAGCAACTTTCTCTTTAGTAAAATCAGCAGGAGCACCATACCAACCGTCCCCATTTGGTTCTGCAGTCATTTGTGTTAATGCACTTAAATTACTTGTACTAGGAAGAGAATCTCCTTCGTTATAGAAGTATACATAAATTCCTATACCAAAACTTGCTGCATTTTTAAAGTAAACCTTAGATGAATCAATTGCAAATTTATCATGGAACTCAGTAAAACAACTATCTCCAAATATTAAATCTACAGAATTCCAAGGTTCTACACCTGATAAATCAGATAAACCATCCACATTATTAGGGTCAAATCTTGATAATGTACATTCAGTAATTACATCTGAAGATTGAAATTCTATTGTCAATGTACCATTTCCTGCATCTTCTACATTATCTGTCACATTAATCCACTGAGTTTCACCATCTTTTTCATAAGAAATATAAATTTCTGCACTAGCATTATCATACCAATCAGATACATTAATAATTGTATATACAGCTTCAAACACAGCTTTACCAGAAGAAAAATACATATCTGCTGATTTTGCAGTAGACTTTTCTGTTAAAGCATCTTTTTTAACTGGTTCACTAGGCATTGAATCAACAACAAAGATTGTACAATAACTTATATCTTCTGCTGTTTCAAAAGTATAGTCAGCTGTTCCTTTGTCAAAATTTGGAACAACATAAAAACCACTTTCTACATCATCATTCCAAACCCATGCAACTACAGTTCCAGATGTCCATGTTTCATTTGTAGGCACTCCAGAAATTGAATAAGCAACAGGATCTTTTGTCCACACAGCTGTAAATGTTATATCTGCATCTACTACAAATGATGCTCCTCCTGAAATAGTTTCAGATCCGTTATCCCAACCACCAAAAGTATATCCATCATGAGTTAGAGGTGGTAATACTAAAGACTCTCCTTTCTTAATTACATCTGCTTTAGGTTGTGAATATTTAGAAACATAAGTTACTGTAACATTCCAAATAGGTGTAAATTCTACATCTGCAGTAATTGTATAGACATCACCAGGTTGCCATACAGTCACTCCGTCTGACCAACCACCAAATGAACAACCTTCTGCTTTTGGTGCATCAGCAATTTTCAAGGTTTTATCTTTTTCCAATTCTCCAGATCCATAACCTCCTACGTATTCATATGAGTAAATAGGATTCCAAACAGCTACAAAAACTACATCTGCAGTAATTGTATATGTAGCACCAGCATCATAAAGTTGCTCTCCAACTTTCCAGCCTTTAAATACATATCCTTCTCTAACAGGAGCAGATTTCAAAGTTAAAACTTCACCATCTTCTTCAGTTGGAGCTTGATAATTAGGATCTTCATCAGCTGGAATACCATCGTTGTATTCATAAGTAAATAATTGCTTCCATTCTGCTGTAAACACTGTATCTTTTGTAATAGTATATTTATCACCTACAGCATATGTAGTTTCACCATCAGACCATCCTTTGAATACATATCCATCTCTAACAGGAGCAGCTTTTAATGTTAAGATATATCCGTCGTCTACAGTTGGAGCTTGGTAATTAGGATCTTCATCTGCTGGAATACCATCGTTGTATTCATAAGTATAAACAGCTACCCATTTTGCATTAATTGTAACACTATCAGTTACATTAAATACATCGCCTGGCTGCATTAAATTATTTTCATCAGTTGTATACCAACCAAGGAATCTATACCCATCTTTTGTTGGAGCTGCAGGCATATCGATTGTTTCCATATCATGAACAGTTTCTGATTCCACAGGAGTTCCGCCATCTGTATTATAAACAACTCTACAAAGTCCTGCCCACTTTGCTACAAAAATCACATCAGAATTTACTTCGTATTCAACACCAATAGCGTATGTCTTTCCTTCTGCTGCCCACCATTCAAATTCATAACCATCCCATGTTGTTGGTGGTAATGTAATTTTTGTTCCAGCTCTTACATTTTGTAATGATTCAACTGGTGAACCACCAGCAGTTTCATAAGTAACATTATATAAAGCTGTCCATTTTGCAACTAATTCTACATCTTTAGTTACAGTATATTTTCCAGAAACTTTTGTTTCACCAATAAACCAACCGTCAAAATCAAATTTTTCTTTTGATGGGTCTTCGATTGTAATTTCTGTTCCTATATCAACTACTTTATCAGCGTGTTCAGACTGAGCGGAAGTAAATTTTACAGTTCCTTGCTGTACCCATTTTGCATAGAAAGTAAGATTTTCAGCAATTGTATATGTAGCTGCTGCTTTTGCAGTTTTTCCTTCATCAGTATACCAACCGTCAAATCTATATCCTTTATGTGAAGGAGTTGGCAATTCTAATACAGTTCCTTCTGCTTTTTCTTGTACATCATCTTTTGCAAATTCAGATATGTATGTAACTGTGAACTTTTTTAAAGGAATTGTTGAATTAGATTCAGTTGCAGAACCGTTTCTTGTAAAGATTTCATAAGTTCCTGTAGCTTCATTGTAAATATATGCGTTGCCAGCAGCAGAAACAAAACCTATTCCAATAACATTTGATTCTTCATCTTGCAAAATAAACATGTTATACATGTTATCTTTTTGAACAATTGTTCCCCAAATTTCTGTTTCACCAACTTTTACATAAATCTTTTTAGATTCATTATTAATAATTGTAGTTGTTGTTTCGTCAGAATTTTTCCATGTTCCATTTAAATTTGGAGTTTCTGTTGAAGCTTTTACAAAATAAGTTTCTTTTTCATTTATTGTTCCAACAAGAACATCAGATTCTTTTTTTGTAAATTCAAGAGTCTTTGAAACATCTGTTCCGTCAACTTTTTCTGAGTAACTTGCTTTTACACCAGTTTTTGTATCAACATAAGTTCCTGCACAATCAGCAGAATCATTATTTCCAATATCTAAAGAAAAAGTTCCATCTTCGTTAATCACTAATTTATCTGTAAGAGAATTCCAAGTTCCAATGTAATCAGATTTTACAAGAACAAATGACAATGAATCTTTTGTCAAATCAATAACTTGAGATTTTTGGCAATCTGCGTTCAAAATGCTTGCAGGATTAGCAGTATAAGCGGAAACAGCTGTTCCCTTTGGAAGAGAAACTAAAACACACTTTGTATAAGTTTCATCTGCTTCAAAAGTTGCAACTCCATCTTTTACTGTAACAGGAATTAAAATTTTATTTCCATTATCATCATAAGCATAAGCGTAAACATCAGTTGTTGCCCAAGATTCAGGAATTCCTTGTACACTGTGAGTTTTTTTCAC
>JAFPAQ010000177.1 GCA_017424235.1 Lachnospiraceae bacterium
ATTCCCTACCGGTGCTCCAAGAAAAGCTATCCTTTTATATCCATGTACCTTTACAAGATGCTCTACACACTGATACATTCCATTGTAGCTGTCAGTTATAAGATATGATGTGTTATCGTCTTCAGGGATATCTTCCATCATAACTAATGGAACCGAACTAAATTTTTCCAAAAATTCCTTTCCATTCTCTATGCTCTTAAATATCTTTAGCGATCCATACGTAACGATAATAGCATCCGGATGCATAAGGTTGGCATAATCATATATGGTATTAAACTGATATTTATAAGCTTTATCAAATTCATTAATTATAACTCCATTAATATTATTGGGTATCTGCTGACCAACCAGCAAAATGACATTAGCATCATATTTATCAGCAGCCTCATAAAAGCCTTTTATCTGCTCACTAGGATAATACCCCTGAATATCCCCCAGCATGATTACTACATTATACTTCTTTTTGGTCATATCATTCATAGCAACATCCATGCCCTTTCTACAACCTTTATTCTAAGTTGCATGAACAATCAATAAAATCTTCTGCAACTAATACATAATTTTATTAGCATCATATATTATTATATCATAGCGCAATGTTTTCTGACAACACCTTTGAATTTTGCATGATAATCATTTTATATTATTGTTTTTATCCTTTTTTACAGAAAAGAGCTGAAATTTTTCAGCTCTTTAATAAAAATATCAAACCTTATTCTTTTTAGTCAAAATGTAATTAGCCTAATTCAACATTAATTACATGGAGCTTGTCATCAAGTCCTTCAACTACTTCTTTATTAAGACATGCAGATGTACCCTTACTCTCTAATACAATGCTGTCATCACATACAGCCTTCTTAATACTGTATTCACCATAAGTAAGCTTATTAGCATTATTGTAATTTATAACAAATTTCTTCTTCATGAACTCAAGCTGAATGCTTGCATTTCCGCTTTCATCAAACTGTTCAGCCATAAGCTTAGGTACAACCAGGAGATTTCCTACTTCACCTCTTACACCGTATACCTCAGTAATCATTGTAAGCATATACCAGCTTGCAGCACCTGTAAGATAGTTGTACATTCCACGACCGGAAGCATCAAAATACTCTGGAACACCCGGATAAATCTTACTTACTTCAAAATTCATACATGCTGAAATAAGTGTATTTAATGCTTTATATCCTTCTTTTACAAATCCCTGTTTGTATAATGCATTAGCATACATAACAGTCATGTGTGAGAACACCGCTCCATTTTCTTTTTCGCCATATGCAAAACCAAACATACGTCCAAGGTCAAACTTATCTTCATCAAACTTAGAATTAAGTCTGTATCCACCAGCCTCTTTCTTGTAAAGGTACTTATCAGCACTTGCGCAGATTTTCTTTGTAAGTTCAGCATCTGCAGTACCACTCATTATAGAGAATACCTGGCTGGTAAGCATCATACGTACATTATCTCCATGCACACCTTCTACCTGTCTGCCATTATTGTCATAGTATCCGTTGAACCAGCCATTGCCTTCACTGTCAGTTACCCACTCAGTTTTTCTAATGTGGTTCATCATCCACTCACCCTTATCTTCAAGATTCTTAATAAGAGCTTCTATTTCAACTTCTACTACCTTTCCATTTACATCATGGATACATGTCTTTGTATATTCATCAAGAAGTGATTTTTTCCATTCAATATCATCATATTTTGCAACATCATCAGCAAGAAGAATCGAAATATTCTCAGAAAGCTCAATTGTCTTCTTTCCTGTCATATCCATATATTTCTTAAGATAAACAGCAAGATCCTTGAAATTATACGCATAAGCACTTGTAAATGCAACGCTTTCTCCTCTGTCACCTGCCATATCAAGCGCATCATTCCAGTCTGCATTTCTAAGTCTGATATGATTATGCTCACCTACTTCATAGAATGCACAAAGCTGCTGTAAAAGGATATGCTCAATTATGCTTCCATTATACACATCACCATCAGCTGTTTTCTGCTTCATTCCATAAGCATCATTCCAGTCTGTATCTGTAAACATACCTCTCTGAACCTGACGGTCTTTGAAATAAGGAACCTTCTCACTAAGAATATCTATATCACCTGTCTGATCAATATAAAGCTTTGTTGTAAGGAATGACCAGAAACCATGATCCATCCAAACTCTGGTTATACTGTTTCTGTCAGCCTTGAACTCACCCTGTTTGTCACCGATTATAGTTGCATTGGTACCATCAATACGAACTCCACCATAATTATCAACAATCATCTGACGAACTCCGTCAGGATTCATGAAAAGAAGTGATAAGCAGTCCTGCCATAAATCTCTCCAGCCGCGTCCACCTTTACCATAATCATGATGTGGAAGGAAAGAGCATCCATAAATACGTCTTAAGATTGGCTGGAAGCAAATCCATCTAAGGTAGCTGTCCTCTGTCTTATCTCCTGTGTGGAAAAATACATTTACTTTTTCTTCCCAATACTTCTTTAATTCTTCAAGTAAAGCATCAACCTTTTTTTCGCTGTCATATTTTGCCATTACATCAGCATATTTTGCCATGTCATCAGTTGCGCCTATGATCACTGTATATGAAACAGTCTGTGCAGGAGCAAGCTCTACAGTTGCGAATCTAAGTCCTCCAACTGCTTCCTTACCATCAACACAGGTACCTTTATTTACACCCTCAAGATTATTCTTAACTGCAAGAGGTGCAATATAGCTTCCGCCTTCACCTATATAGTCTTCTGCAACAGGGAAAAAGCTTACAGGAGCCTCTCCTTTTCCTGAAACACCATATACAAAGTATGTAATATTATTCTTCCGGTGTCCTCTTTCATCAAAAGAAAGCTTTGGCTTAACCTCTACACCATAATCAGTAGTCTTTATCTGATGCAAAAGAGAAGTAACATGTCTGTGATCTCTGATATTATCAGCACTTCTGCCATATACCGGAATAGCGGCTGTAGGAACGAGCTTCTGTACTGTATCGGCAGTATTCTCAATAACTACTCTCATAACTTCTACATTTGAATTAACCGGAACAAAACTAGTAACCTTTGATCTAAGCTGATATTTTTCACTACTTCTGGTAATTGTCTGCCACATATATCCGGCTTCAATGCTACACTCTTCCTGTGCATCTGTAAACTTAACAAATTCTGCTTCTGCGGATGCTCCTGTTGCTGACCAGCTTCCTTTGTTTTCAATATAACACCAGAAATTTCTTGTAGATTTATTGTTATGAAGATTTTCATTACTTTCAGGTTCAAGAATGAAAGTATTCTGATCAATCTTACTGTCTCCTCCAAGATTTGGTGATACACTTGACTTAATTCCCTGCTCACCTGCTACCGGGAAATAAAGGTATGTGTAGTTTTCCGGATGGTTGAGTTTAAAGATTTCATCTCCATTTTCAAAATTTACATATTTCATTACTATTATCCTCCTTAGATTAGGTCATTAGTTCATAACTATCTCAGTATGTTCATGTTACATCATATATGTTTTTACAAAAACAATATTCATAGTAAAAATATCATTTTCATGACATAATGTTATTCAAAAAGCTTAAATATAAAATTTCAGACTATTTTATCCTTTGGAAGCCAGTATTTTAACTTCTGTAATAAATTTGCCAAATCTATCGGTTTTGACACAAAATCGTTCATCCCTGAACTGATAAGTTTTTCCTTAACACCTGATACCGCATCAGCAGTCAAAGCAATTATAGGTATCAGTCTGTTTGGATTATCATCCATATGTCTTATCCTTGATGCACATTCATCACCATTCATTAGGGTCATAAAATTATCCATAAGTATCAGATCATACTCATTTTTTTCAATCATAACAAGTGCTGTGGTACCATCATCGGCTTCATCTACTATCATTTCAGTAGGACTTATCAGCGCCTTGGCAACCTCTCTGTTAATCTCATTATCATCAACCAGAAGTATTTTTGCAGCAGGTGCAAGAAACATAATGTCTTCAATATGTTCATCCTCAGAGTAGCTATATTCATCGAGCTTTCCTGCCGGAGATGCATCTATTATTTTTTGCAAAACAGTAAAACTAAATGTACTTCCAATACCATATTCGCTCTGAACATCTATTCTTCCACCCATCAGTCCGATAAGCTGTTTACATATTGCAAGCCCTAATCCTGTACCTTCCTTATGATGGTTTCTTCGTTCATCAACCTGTACATAGGAAGTGAAAAGCTTCGACATATCTTCCTCTTTTATACCGACACCTGTATCCTGTACAGAATACGTGAGAAGTATCTCATCTTCTGAAATCTTTTCACCGGAAACAGAAATATATACACTGCCTTTCTCCGTATACTTAATAGCATTAGTTGCAAAATTTAACATTACCTGCTTAATCCTTACTGCATCACCTTCAACAACTGCAGGTAAGTCTTCAGGAATATCAAAATCAAGCATTAACTGTTTTTCCATATTTCTTGCTTTAATCATCGTACATACATCATTTAAAAGTGAATGGGTATGGTATTTTTCTGTTATAATATCTATCTTTCCTGACTCAATCTTTGAAAAATCCAAAATATCATTTATCAATGACAAAAGACCGGTTGCAGAAGATTTTATAATGCTCATGCTTCTTCGCAGTGAATCAGACATTTCCTCACGAAGTCCTGCCTCTGCCATACCAATAATCGCATTCATAGGAGTACGTATTTCATGTGACATGCTTGACAGAAACGCACTCTTGGCTTTATTGGCATTTTCAGCATTGAGTCTTGTCACATACGCTGAAAGAGTACTTACAACCTCAGAAAGAATCAGCTTCTCAACCGATGTATATAGTGTTGTATCACATTTGTCAAAGCCTATTGCTCCAATATATTCACCATTCAACAGCGTAGGTATCCACAGCTGTGTGCCCCGCAGAATAGATAAAAACTTTTGTAACTTGTTTGAATCTGTACTATTCTCTTTAAAAGCACACTCTGTTATTTCTATATATCCCTTCATATCATAATATTCAAAAAGCTTGCTGATATCCTGCGAACACATATACGCCAATTCATTTGGAAAGAAATTTTTTGAATCCAAAGCCCATTGATATGTAAACTTGCTTGTATTGGAATCCCGATTGATCTCATATATTGCAATCCTGTCTAATTTAAAATGCTTTCCTATTTTCTCAAGAGCAATTTGTAATGAACTGTCAAGATCAGTTGAATATTTAAGACCATCCAATATCTCTCCAAGAAATCTGTGACCGTCTGCCAGCTTTACAAAATCATCTTCAGTAAAATCAACACTTTCGTTCATAACTTCATTATATATAGAGTTATGCTTCTCGCCTGAATCATTCATATATATGGCTGAAACTCTATTTTTCTGAATTTCTTCACGCGAAAGCTTTGTCTGGGTAATATTATGCAGTTTAGCTATTATGCTGACCGGTTCACCATTATCATTCCTTATCACAAATCCTTCTATCTGGTACCACAAGGGTACTGTCTCTCCATCTTTTTCATAAGAAAAATCATGTTCAAGAAACAGACCGGATTCGCAGGAAATACATATCTGTACAAGATCATCAATATTGCGAAGTTCATCATTATGTTTATTTAAATAGTTGTAAAAATCACTTATCTCAACAGGTTCACTGTTTTCTTTTGGACCGGCATATATGGAACGATTAGCCTTGTAACTGCCTTCTTTTAAGAATATCTCAAGAACAATATCCTTTGAGCTCTTTATAAGAATGTCAAATTTTCTTCGTTCCTTTTGCAATTCCTTTAAAGAATTGTACTGCCTTTCCATGCTTTGTTGTGTTCTGCTTACAATACTGTATAAAAACACCATTATCACAACATATTCCATTGAAAAGCCAATCATATATTTTATAAAGCATTGAAAATGTGTCCAATGGTAATACCTTATCTCCATCTTTCCTGCAGTATTAAAATAAACACCAAACATCATGGTAAAATAAGAGATTATTCCAATTTTGAATATAAATTTCTTATCAAAATACAGACAGCTCAATATTGGTACGAGCACATATGTTATATAAATACCAATACCATTAAAGCACCCCAATAAGCCTATAAGAACAGAAGTAATTATAAGCATATAATACTTTAAAAAAGTATCATTAACCTTCAATTTATACAGAAGAACAGGTGATAAGGTTGTCAAAAATCCCACAGTTTTTAATGAAGCCATTATCTTAGAATTAAAATCATATATATCAAAAAAAGTAAAGCCACTCAGGGCTGCAATCACAACTGAACAGACCAACAGCGACATTGCTACTATGTGGTTTACTTCTCTCGTATTCTTCTTATACATGCATATTCCCCCAAAATTGTAACTACGCAGTACCCTCGCAGTTAAGATAAATCTAATATTTTGCAGCAATAATAACCGATAATATTATATCATATTTATTTTTGTTAGTACAATATTATATTTCTAATTGTATTTTCTGTCTAATTGTTATTGATATAAAAAAACAGATATATATTATGCTATTTAAGTACAATATACATCTGCTATTTATTAATCTATTGTAACTGTCCAAATCTAAGTTGTTAACAGTAGCAATCTATTTATTTTTCTTTGCTTTTTTATATCCTAAGATATTATATCTTGCTTCATACTCTTCAAACCATCTTGTGTAATCGCCATTTTTCATTTCATGAAGACTCTTTAAATACTCATGTGTATCAAACTCATCACTTTCAAGTTCTATCATTGCTACAGCTACGTTGGAACAATGTGCTCCAATTCTGTCAAGATTAGTTATAAGATCATTAAATGCAAATCCCTGCTTATACTCACATTTTCCTGAACGAAGTCTTGCAATGTGATTAGTCTTAAGCTCATTACACAATATATTGATATGCTCTCTTAATGGCTCAACTCTCGTAGCCATAACTGTATCATCTTCAATAAATGCAGTTACTGTTATATTAACAATCTCTTTAGCTGCCGCTATAAGCACCTCAAGCTCATATTTAGCCTCATCAGAAAATACTATTTTTTTATCATTTACTTCAGCTGATACCTTTGCGATATTCAGAGCATGGTCACCAAGTCTCTCAAAATCACTTATTGTATGCAAAAACTTAGAAACCAGCTTAGTTTGCTGTATAGTCATTTCCTTACCTGTAAGCATCATAAGATATGTGCCAAGCTTGTCTTCATATTTATCAATAAGATTTTCTTTTTCACATACCTTATTATATTTATCCTGAGAGTAATCATCCAATAATGCTAATGCTCTTACAATATTCTTTCTTGCCTTTTTAGCCATGCCATTCATAGCCTGATGACTCTGGTTGATTGCAAGTGCCGGATACTGAATAAATCTTTCTTCCAAAAGGTCAAAATCGACCTGTTCTTCTTTATCTTCTTCCGTATCCTTTATAAGTCTGAATACCAGTTTCTCTATCTGCCTGATAAAAGGTAATAATACTATAATAGTAGCTGTACGGAATACAGTATTCATCATTGCTATCATAACAGGACTGACTACCATATCCATAAATTCAAAATGAACAACTGCATTAACTGAGTAAAATACAATTGACCATATCAACATTCCAAACAAGTCATTTATAAGATAAATAAGTGCTGTTCTCTTACCATTCTTATTTGTACCAATTGAAGATAAAAGTACCGGACAGGCAGCACCAACACCAATACCCATGATAATGGGAAGCGCAGTTGAAAAACTAACAAAACCTGTTACTGACAATGCCTGTAAAATACCTACCGAAGCAGATGCACTCTGCAAAATTGCCGTAAATACTATTCCTATCAGAATACCCATAACAGGATTAGAAAACATTGTAAGCGCTCCAACAAAAGCCGGACTATCCTTTAAAGGTGAAACAGCACCACTCATAGTCTGCATTCCCATCATCAGAATAGCAAAACCAAGCATGATATCACCAACATAGTGATGTGTTACCTTTTTTGAAAACATCTTAAATATTATACCAACTATTGCCACAACAGCAGAAATAGTTGCAGTTGACAACAGCTGGGCTATACCATTAGAACCTTCAATATAAGAAAGACATAAAATCCATCCTGTAATACTGGTTCCTATATTGGCTCCCATTATAATTCCTATTGCCTGTGCAACCTTCATCATACCTGAGTTAACAAATCCCACCACCATAACAGTCGTAGCAGATGAAGATTGTATGACAGCTGTCACTCCCGCTCCAAGTAAAACTCCTTTAACAGGGGTATTAGTCAGCTTATACAGTATCAGCTCAAGCTTATTTCCTGCGACCTTCTTAAGTCCATCCCCCATAAGGGACATGCCAAACAGAAATAATGCTACTCCACTGAGTAATGACAATATCGATGTTATTCCCATTTTTTCCTCACATTCTGTCATATTATTCTGACAACTTTTTCTTAATGTAATAATCTTATTATAATTTATTTTACTTATATTTTACAACGATTATATACAAAAATTACATATTTTTTACAAAATTCATATTTGCCATTATCAATAAGTATTGCTTTTCAGTAAATTTTACTATAACAGGAAAACACCTTAGGCTATCAAAATAAAAAAAGCTTTGATATTGCAGTTGAAAAATATCAACTACTAATATCAAAGCTTTTTAATCCTTTAAATCGTATCCAGATAGTCCATGATGATCTTATTTATATCATCACCCTTTCTCACCGCAACACACTTATTCTGTTTTTCCAAATACAATGCAGGATTAACAATTTCGCATATCCTGTCAAAAAAATCCACTGCCATTCTCATTAATACCATAATTTTTCCCCCTGTTTACACATTTATTATATTGTTTTCCCCAAAACAAGTTTACATAATTATTTGTATGATACTATTATAGCAGTTTTCAACCTTTTTTCAAGTTTTTTTGTATATTTCGTTGTATTTTAATATATTTTGCATGTTTTATTGTGCATATTTCACATAAAGTATTTTATTCAACTGCACGAACAATTCCACTTGCAACCGCATAAGACAATGAAATTTTCTTTATCTTCATATCATGGTCAAATCTAATGGAAGCAAAGTCTCCCTCTCTTTTTACCACAACACCCTGACCATACATTTTATGTTCTATCAAAACTCCCATTTCATAATCTGTTATATCCGTTTTTTCATTTATATATATAGAACTATAATTATTTTCATGCAGCATTTTTTTCCTTTGATTTATACTATATGTTTCCTGATTATTTCTGTTTTTCAAATTTGTTACTATCTGATTTCCAAAAATTGTTTTCGAAAATTTTGAAGTATCACCTTCACCAAAAGTAAAAATATACAACTCATTTTTTGCTCTTGTCATGCCAACATAATACAGTCTGCGTTCTTCTTCAAAGGCATTGATTTCACTTTGATCTGCGGTATTTTTCTTAGGTTCAGGAACTGACGGAAGAACTGATGCAAGCATGTCAATCATATAAACTCTTTCATATTCAAGTCCCTTGCTGGAATGAATAGTAGATAATATCAGATTACTTTGGTTATCACCGCATCCATTGGCTATTATTTGCTGCAATGTATCAAGTCGTGTCGGAAAACTCCATACATTTTCCTCCTGCCAGGCAAGTATCTGCAAGATATCTGCCTTAGAAGTATCCATATCATGTTCTTCAAGATAATTCTCATATCCCATGTATTTCAGAATCCTATTAATCGCTTTTCCTGCGGATTCACTCATCATATTTTTGAAATGTGTGGACAATGACCTGCACTGTTTTCTGGTAAAGGACGAAACCTTATCACTTTCTGCCACTGCATCTATAAGTGCCATCTTACCACGATTATTCTCAACTACATCAGTTGCTATCATTTTGCTTATTCCTGCATTCATCTTATAATAAATACGCATAAATGCTTCTCCATCATAAGGATTCATCGCAAGACTGATAAAATCAAGAATGTCACAGACAACCGGATGCGAAAAGAATGTCATATCACAATTTTTTAAACGATATGGAATTTGATTTCTTTCAAGCATATCTATAATAGGAAGTGCATTCTCATTATTTCT
Organism: Lachnospiraceae bacterium; assembly: GCA_017424235.1. Classification (GTDB taxonomy): domain Bacteria; phylum Bacillota; class Clostridia; order Lachnospirales; family Lachnospiraceae; genus COE1. The sequence goes on from JAFPAQ010000177.1 coordinate 10,050, forward strand.
GTACAAAACTGCAGTTTCTTTATCACAGTCCTGTGCCACCTTTAATATATAGTTATACTGTGATTTTCTGGATTGTATACATATAGGCATAACCTTTCCACCTGATGGTCTGGTTGCTTTAATATGCTTGGAATGCCTGTTCTTATTATCCTGAATAAGTCTGTCTGCCGCTTCAACTATCTCAGCATTACTTCTGTAATTTGATTCCATCAAAAGAATTTTCGCATTTTTATGCAATTTTTCAAAACTAACCAATGCCTGTGGATAAGCAGCCCTGAAACCGTAGATACTCTGATCTTCATCTCCTACCATAAACAGATTGTCCCTGTTTCCGGCAAGCAGATTTATCATATCATGCTGGATTTTTGAAGTATCCTGTGCTTCATCAACACAAATATATTTATATTTATCTCTAAAAAACTCTAAAACTCTGGGATAACTCTCCAGTATTTTTATCGCATACACCATCTGATCATCATAATCTATAAGGCTTTTTTGTCTTAATTCCAGATTGTATGCCTGATATATCTCAGGGAATTTATCCACATCAACTTCAAGTGATTTTATCTGTTCTTCACTAAGTCGCATATTTTTTACATATGATATGGCAGTCTGAACATTTTTTATATCATTTTCCGTAGGAAATCTATGGGTTATCCCTCTAAAAGCATTTTTTACTATTATTGAAGCCTCTTTATCTGCCACCTGAAAAGGTGTTTTTCCTGTTATTCTTCCAAAATACTGCAATATTTTTTGCGATATTCCATTTATGGTACGAAATTCCAACCTGTCTGAAAATTCAGTTCCAAACTTTTTTTCAAAACGACTGCGCATGTCTTTTGTAGCTGCAATGGTATAAGTAACTGTAAGTATTGATTCAGGCATAATATTTCTGCAAAAAATCATGTATCCAATACGGCTCACCAATACTGTAGTTTTACCGCTTCCGGGTACCGCAAGCAGCAAAACAGGACCATCAACAGCAAGTACTGCTGCCTTTTGCTGTTCATTTAATTGAATATCATACTTTTGAGAAAATTCAGCAAAATCCATACTTTTCCATACCTTTCTTATACTGATATTTTATAATCAAAAACACTTTACTTATCATAGTCTTCAAGAAAATGATGTCTTATTCCATCCTTCTTATAAGCAACAACCGTACTCAAATTTACATTTTCAACACTTTTAAATATGTTTCCTTCAACAAACGGATTTACTTTTTTAAGTTCTCGTATAAGTCCCTTTATCTCCTGACGCTTGGAGGTACTTGAATTATCTGTACATGTAGTACAGTTATCAGTAAACTTACATGCACATTGTATAAAATGAAGATTATTACTGTCTCGCCATAATTTTATATGCTCTTCTCTTACAAGATACAGAGGTCGTATAAGCTCCATTCCTTCAAAATTTGTGCTATGGAGCTTTGGCATCATCGTCTGTACCTGCGCTCCATAAAGCATTCCCATAAGTATTGTCTCTATAACATCATCATAATGATGTCCTAATGCTATTTTATTACAGCCAAGCTCTTTGGCTTTGCTGTATAAATATCCTCTTCTCATTCTTGCGCAAAGATAACATGGGGAATTTTCAACATTAAATACTGATTCAAAAATATCACTTTCAAATACAGTAATGGGAATATTCATAAGCTTTGCATTACTCTCTATCACCTTACGATTCTCAGGACTATATCCAGGATCCATAACCAGAAACTGAACTTCAAAATCAAATTTATTATGCCTTTTTAATTCCTGAAAAAGCTTTGCCATAAGCATTGAATCTTTACCACCGGAAATACATACTGCTATCTTATCTCCCGGCTTTACAAGTTCATATTCATTAATAGCCTTTGTGAATTTACTCCATATATTTTTCTTAAAACGCTTTCTGATACTTTCTTCTATATCCAGATAAACAGGTCTTTCGTCACTTATATCTGACTTTTTAAGCATCTCATCAACTTTTGCAGCTTTATACATAAGCCATGCCATGTATCCTCCTTCAAGCTGCCATAACTCTATACCTTTTTGTGCCATAAATGACACTACAATATCACTCGCTATACCTTTTTTACAGTAGATGATTATTTTAGAAAAGCTTTTTTCTTTAAAACAATTATCTACATAATTCAATAATGAAAAAATATTTGATTCCTTTTCTTCATCATTCATATCTATATCAATTTCATTTACCGGTATATTGACTGCCTGTGGCAAATGTCCATAAGAAAATGCCAGCTCGTCTCTTATATCTATCAAAATATAAGCTGAATTATCTAATTGTTCAAACTGTTCAACTGTAATCTCATACATAATAATCATACCTTTCTACTAATCGAGTAGGAGGGAATTTATTTCCCATAACGTAAAAAACCATCTTTGGAACTTATTAACCAATTCCAAAAATGGTTTCAAAATACATCTTATGTATATATTCCAAAATACGATAGCAAATTATACGAATGACTATGCTACTATATATTGAGCGATTTTAGTCATAAATTCTTCTCTCTCTTCTTCATCAGCCATCATGCTAAGCTCCAAAGGTTTTCTGAAATCACAACTTAAAATACCAAGTAATGACTTTGCATCAAGATATGTATTCTTACCGCTCAGCAAATCAATATCAAAATTTGCTTCATTTGTAATATTAACAAAACCCTTTACTTTTTCTACAGTATTCAATAACACCTTCACGTTCATTATAAATCCTCCATTACAACAAAACACCTATATTAACCCCTGTTCATAATCGAACATTATTATTATCACTGTAAAATGCTTTTTTTGCAAGCTTTTTTAGCAAAAAATAAATTTTTTATATAATATATATAATATTTGCATAATTATTTAATGACAACTTGTACTTTTTATTGTTCAAAATTTATCAGCAAAAAATATTTAGATTTTTTTATGTTTTTTTCAATAATTGACTGCATTTTTATCTTTTTTGTATTATACTATATATAATGATATCACGTTCAAAAGGTCTGGACTCATATGAGTTTGGTCATATTTTGCAGGATTGTGTCAGTAAGAAGTACTTAAAAATCCGCAGGTATCATAGTCATAGTCATGGGCAAAAGCCCTGTCAAGAAAGGAAAAGATTACTCTATGTCAAGTTATACTCCATCAGAAGTTCTTGAAAATCACAAGCGTTCAATAAGCGAAAACGCCAAAAAATTAATTAAGAGCTGTGAAGAGAAAATTGATATAATTGTTTCAGACAAACCTGAAGAATATATGCCTTTATGCGAACAACTATTGGTCTGTGCCATCGAAGAGCAGTCTGATTACTTATTCGCATGTGCATATTATTATATGATGCTTTACTATGTTCGTCTTAATGACTGGGTTAACGGAATCAGCTGTGGTCTGGAGGGACTTAAATACCAGCGTTTATCACAGGATATAGAAAAGGCAGCCTGTTCTTTTAGTGTACTTGGAAATGTATATTATTCTATAGGTGACACTTCAAAGGCTATAGATAATTTGTTATGCAGTATAGATCTTGCAAGTAAATATAACATTCACAAATTTCATTTTATAGCTGCAAACAATATATCTAAATTGTTTTTTATAAATACTAATTACGAGCGTGCTCTCCATTATTTTGCCGAAGCAGAAAAATATTTCCACAAAACTTATGGTGATGAACATTCCTTAGCATCACTCAACAGTTTTGCAAACCTTATGTGCAATATGGGAAACTGTCTTATATCGATAAGCAAGCTTGAAGAAGCTAATGCTTGTGCAGATAATTTAATTAAATATATTGAGTCCACTCCAAACGGCTCAGAGTCCTACCCTGTTTTTATTGTGAATACATTTCTTGCAAATCTTGCACTTGCAAATGGTGACAATAATAAAATGAATCTTCATCTTCAAACAGCATTAAATGCACTTGAAACCTTTGATGATTACATCAACCACAATATTGATATCCTGATGTTTATAGATTTAAATATCCTGCTGAAAAATTATGATGATGTCACAAAGATATCAGAACATTTTATTAATACCTGCAAAGAAAGTAATGCTCCCTTTAATATTACAAGTCGTTTTATGGAAAAGAGGATTGACTGCGCTATTCTTTTGCATGATGACAAGGCTTATGCGCATTTTTCAAAAGAATTTTATGAAGACTATAAGCAGGAGCGCAACCGAAATTCAGAGCAGACCCTAAAAGCAGAAAATTCTCACTATGAACAGATAAGACTAAGAAAACGTCAGCAGATTTTGTTAGAGAAATCACAGCATGATACTCTCACAGGGCTGCCAAACAGAGCATATCTTAATACTTATGCCGAGGAGACTCTTGCAAAGGCAATTCAAAACAATACCTATTTTGGTATTGAAATCCTTGATATTGACTATTTTAAACATATAAATGACAGTTATGGACATATGGAGGGGGATCGTTATCTGAAAAATGTTGCGGCACTACTTCAGTCCCTTACTAATTCAGATGATGAAATATTTGCTGCCAGATATGGTGGTGACGAATTTGTAATTGTATATTATAATAAGACCTCTGAAGATATCAGGTATTTGATGAGTCAGTTAAAACTGCATACAACGTCCATTAAACTTCCAAAAGAAAGTGCTGTTGGATGTAAACACCTGACACTTTCACATGGCTGTTTTAATAAGATTGCAGGTGAAGGTAATCGATTATGGGATTATCTGTCAATTGCAGATGTTGCATTGTATGAAATAAAAGAAAAAGGTCGCAACAGCTTCCTGCTTAAAGAATAATATTATATTTTCTATTTCAGTTAGCAGGTGCAAAACCTGCTAATTTATTGTACAAAGCTAAGAGAAAGTGAGCTAAAATGAAAAAGAAAGAATTACAGACACCCTTCAGCACAAGACAATATATGTTTTCAGATGACTTTGAGGTATATTACTACAGCGACCAGCCCGTCAATGCAGTTTCTGCACACAGTCATAATTATTATGAATTTTATTTCTTTCTTGAAGGAAATGTTGATATATATATTGATAAAAAAATATATCACATAAAATCCGGAGATTTTCTGCTGATTCCACCAAACACTTCACATTATCCGGTTTTTCTGGATAATATAACTCCTTACAGGCGTTTTATTTTGTGGATAAGCACAGATTACTGCAACAGAATGATACAGTCTTCTTTAGATTATGGGTATCTTTTTCAATATGTTACTACCACTAAAAATCATTGTTTTTCAAATGAAATAATTGAATTCAATCATATCCGCTCAATGCTATTTGAATTAATAGAAGAAGTAAAAGGAAACCGTTTTGGAAAAGATGCAAAAATATCTCTTCAAGTCAATTCACTGATATTGCATCTTAACAGACTTGTTTACGAAAAAAATCACTTAACAGGAAACAGCAGTACTTCTGATCTTAACCTGGAGGTCTGTGCTTTTATATCAGACCATCTTGATGAGGATTTGTCTCTTGACCGCCTTGAAAATGAATTTTTTGTAAGTAAATATTATATCTCTCATTCATTCAAAAATTCAATAGGACTTTCACTACATCAGTATATAACCAAGAAAAGACTTGAAGCCTGCTGCCATGCCATATTAAGTGGTGACTCAATAAGCAGAACTTATGAAATATATGGTTTTAAGGACTATTCTGCCTTTTTTCGTGCCTTCAAAAAAGAATATGGTATATCACCTAAGGACTTTAAATCATTACATAGCTTTCCAGAGTCTTTAAAATAGCTCCCTTTCCGGCTAACATTTGGATAAAGTATTCTTCTACCAGATTTCCAAGTCCGGCATCATAAAGGTTTATACCAAATATACTATCGTTTGAAAGAATTGGCATTACTTTTTCATGTATCTGAGTATCTCCAAGCCTGATATCTGCAACATATGGAGCTAATGCCTCTAACATAGGATCAGAACTAAGCTCAAACTTATCTCCATTGTCATTTATGCCCATAAGATATCTAAGCCAGCCTGCAAATACCAGTGGAATTCTTTTAAGGGATTTCACATCAAGTTCATCTGATGAAATATATGCCTTAATAGTTTCACCAAATCTTATTCCGAGCTTTTGTGAAGTATCAGTTGCAATTCTCTGTGGTGTATCAGGCATAAATGGATTTGGTATTCTCTTGTTTAATACCTCATCAATAAACTTTTCAGGCTCTATTACACCCGGATTTACTACAACCGGCATACCTTCTTCATAACCAATTATTTCAACAAGCTTTTTGAGCACAGGATTTTTCATTTCTTCTGAAATAAGCTCATATCCTAAAAGACATCCAAACACTGCAAGTGCTGTGTGAAGTGGGTTTAGACATGTACATACCTTCATTTTCTCAACTCTGTCAACAATTTCTCTCTCGGTGAATATTATGCCACCCGCCTCAAGTGCCGGTCTTCCATTTGGAAATGAATCTTCAATTACAAGATACTGACACTCTTCCGCATTAACAAATGGTGCTACATAAGTATTCTTTGAAGTTATAACAGGCTCAAGGTCACTTATTCCATCAGCCTTAAGTATCTCCATCACTTTTTCATCAGGACGCGGTGTTATCTTATCTATCATAGACCATGGAAAACTTACCTTTGACTTGTCCTCAACATATTCCACAAATCCTTTTTCTACAAATGAAGCATTTTCCCATGCTACCGCAAACTCATGTATTGCATTGTAAAGCTTATCACCATTGTGAGAACAGTTATCCATACTTACCATGGCAACAGGCTTTTTGCCTGCCTTATATCTTTCATATAATAATGCAGCGACCTTGCCAATATAGCTTGTACTCTTCTCCGGCTTATTCTGCATATCAGTTTTTACTGTATTTAATAATTCGCCCTTACCATCAACCAGGCTGTAACCCTTTTCTGTTATTGTGAAGCTGACCATCCTAAGACTGTCCTTTTTAAATATTTCTGACAGTCTTGTCATATCTTCTTTATTTTCTCTTTCTGCCCTAAGTGATTCTACAATACTTCCAACTACTGTTTTCTCAACATTTCCGTCAGCCTTAAGAGTTACTAAAATCCCCATATTGTCATGTGGAATATACATTTTATCAATTATCTCAGTATCAAAGCCTTCTACTGCTACGAGACCGGTATCAAGCTTTCCCTGATTCAAAAGCTGCTGAACGACATTTGCCTGAAAAGCCCTGAAAATATTTCCGGCGCCAAAATGTAACCATTCCGGATTTTCATATGTATTCTTTGCAACATTGTCAATATCAAACTCAGGAAGTCTGTATCCCGAATCCTTCCATGCTTTTCTATTTTCGTCTGTACCAAATATACCTTCTTTTGAAAGAACTAAACTCATGATATTACTCCTTAAATATACGTAACTGTTAAACTACTTACTCTTATCAATTGCTTCCCAAAGTCCATTGAGATAAGCAGCTCCTAATGCTCTGTCATATAAGCCGTAACCCGGCATAGCCTTTTCTCCCCATATCATACGGCCATGATCCGGTCTGATAGGTCCATCAAAGCCAATCTCATACAATGCTTTCATAATCTCATACATATCAAAGCTTCCATCACTTGAAAGATGTGCTGCCTCTTCAAAATCCGTAGGTGAATTGAACTTAAGATTTCTTACATGTGCAAAATGTATTCTGCCCTTTAATGAACGAATCATATCCGGAAGATCATTTTCAAGATTTGTACCATATGAACCTGAACAGAAAGTAACTCCATTATGTGGATTATCTACCATCTCCATCATTCTAAGAATGTTCTTCTTATTTATGATTATTCTGGGAAGTCCAAAAACACTCCAGGCAGGATCATCCGGATGAATAGCCATATTAATATTATATTTATCACAGGTTGGCATAATTCTCTCAAGGAAATATTTAAGATTTTCAAAGAGTTTTTCATCATCCACATCTTTGTATGCCTCAAAAAGCTCTTTTACTTTAGCCATTCTTTCAGGCTCCCAGCCTGGCATTACAGTACCATTTGTATCACCCGCAATTGACTCAAACATTTTCTCCGGCACAAGTGCATCAACAGCTTCCTGTGTATATGCAAGTACTGTAGAACCATCCGGACGTTTTCTTGCAAGTTCAGTTCTTGTCCAGTCAAATACAGGCATAAAATTGTAGCATACCATATGTATATCTTCCTGACCAAGTCTTTCAAGAGTTGTGATATAATTGTCTATGTATTTATCTCTGTCCGGTGTTCCAATCTTTATCGCGTCATGTATATTTACACTCTCAATTCCGGCAATAGTAAGACCTGCTGCCTCAACCTCCTTTTTAAGAGCCCTGATATCCTCAAGCTTCCATGCTTCACCCGGTACTGTGTCATACAATGTAGTAATAACAGCCTTTACTCCCGGAATCTGTCTTATCTGTTCCAGCGTAACTGTATCATGTTTACTTCCATACCATCTCAATGTCATCTGCATAATAGTATATCCTCCCAATTGAATCCAAATTATTTTTTATAAACTCATTATAAAATTTAATCCTTTAAAGATATATTGAAAGAATAGTTGTCTAGTTTGCAAATCTTGCTATGATTTGCTTTTTTTAATGTGTATTAAAATAGTTGAAAATTCAATCAATATATCATATAATATTAATATCTGGAACTATTTCACGTATTAATAGTTTCTACTTGTGCTAATCGTATTTTTTTTGTCAATACAGCTAAGAATGGAGGACATATATGAGATTAATAACTCGTTCAGACTTTGACGGTCTTGCCTGCGGTGCGCTTCTCAAAGAAGCCGGCATAATTGACCACTGGAAATTTGCACATCCAAAGGATCTTCAGGATGGTCTTGTTGAAGTAACCGAAGATGACTGTCTTGCAAATGTACCATTTGTTGAAGGGTGTGGTTTATGGTTTGACCATCACTCAAGTGAACATGAAAGACTTCAGTTAGAAGGAAAATATAAAGGTGAGAGTCGTATAACGCCGTCATGTGCACGCATAATTTATGAATACTATGGCGGAAGAGATAAATTCCCACAGTTTGATGATATGATGGAAGCCGTTGACAAAGTAGATTCAGGAAACCTGACTATTGATGAAATACAGCATCCTTCCGGCTGGATACTTGTCGGATTGCTTATGGATCCTCGTACAGGACTTGGTCGATGGAGAAACTTTACCATATCAAACTATCAGTTAATGGAAAAGCTTATAGATGCATGTCGTACAATGACCACAGACGAAATACTTTCTCTTCCGGACGTAAAAGAAAGAATTGAAGTATATTATGAGCAAAATGAAAAATTTATGGAAATGGTAAAAAAATACACAAGAGTAGACGGAAATCTTATTATTTCTGATTTACGCGGAGTTGATCCAATTTACTCCGGAAATCGTTTCCTTATTTACAGTATGTACCCGGAACAGAATATTTCTGCATGGATTGTAAGCGGACGAGGCGGCATGGGCTGTAGTGCTGCGGTTGGTTACAGTATTCTTAATAAGACCTCAAACGTTGATGTCGGAAGTCTTATGTTAAAATATCATGGTGGCGGACACAAAAAGGTAGGTACCTGTCAGTTTTCTGATGAAGAAATCACTACTGAGCTTCCAAAAATGCTTGCTGAATTGTCAGAGCTTGCAAATCAAAAATAGAAGGAGATTTTCTCCTTCTATTTTTCTTTAGCCTTTATATTTTCTAATTCATCTTCTTTTTGCTTTAACCGGTTTTGCAGATTCTTTTTAATACTTTCACTATCAATTATTCTCTCAACTCTTAGCCGCAGTATCTCAGGCACAAAAGGTTTTGAAATAAAGTCTGCTGCACCACTTTCAAGGCACAAGCCTTCGGTTTCCTTATCATTTTCTGATGTCAGAAAAACGACAGGTATGTCTTTTAATCTCTGGTCTTCTCTTATTTTTTTAAACACTTCTATTCCGTTTATGTCAGGCATAACTATATCCAACAATATAAGATCACAGTCATTTTTCTGCAAAAACTTTAATGCCAGTCTGCCATTTGAGGCTGTCCTGACATCATAGTAGTCTTTAAGGCAGGCACGTGCAATTAATAAATTAACACTATCATCATCTACTACCAGTATTCTTTCCATATTTTCCTCATTTCATCAGTTATCACTGTTAAAACCAATTTGTATATCTTTGCTACATATGAAATCTTTTTTGCACTTCAATAAAAACTGCTTTACCTTTAAATATTACAAGACCTATGAATGTAATCACACTCAGCATAAGTGATACCGACCATGCTATAGGTACTTTTCCTTTATATAAAAGCAATGCCAGATAGGGTACTATCCCAACTAATATATTGCAAAGTATATATATCATGGAGTTTTCCGTAAAGGTTGCATCAATAAATGAAAAAACAAAATTCGAAACCAATGCGATACAGCATATCACAGGCATTATAAATCCAACATATAATCTCATTTTGCCTACATACCAGCCAAAATAAAATACACATACCAGTATTGCAACCATCATCTGAAAAATAATCTTAGGTACACAGCTGTGACTACGAATAAAATGTCTTACCATAAACACCACAACTGTTATTAAAAAGAGCACAGGAATACTCCAGTGTCTGTGTGGAATCTCAATAAACAAAAAATCAATAGCAAAACATATAATGGCTACTGACACAACCATAAACAATAATACCTTTATCAAAAGTGATTGTTTTTTTAATCGTGCCGTATCAGGCCAGTATCTTTCATCCAGGTCATTATCTAAATTATCATCTGAGCTTAATGGGCTTTGACACAATGGACATGTATCAGCGCCACCTCCCACCTGTATCTTACAATGAATACAAGTCTTCATATTAATCCCCATGCTTTCTTCAAATTATGCGAATTTGTGCAGAGCACAAATTTCCCCATGCCTTTTTATTATACTACATCTGTTGCATAAATGGTAGCTTCAATTCCCTCAGAAGTAAAACCTCTGATAAAATTCTTAAGCACACTGGTATTCCTATATGCTGAGCTTATTCCCAGAGTAAGATCATCGCCATAACTATTAATGGTCATAAACAAAGCATTTGTACTGCAGAAAAAAGAATACCCTTTGATATATGGCTTTAGCTGTTCATCTACCATCAATCTTCCAAGATTTGAAATTACAGCAGATACCTTCTTGTTCTCTTTTTTAGCGAAAAAAGCTACTACCGGATTTTTAATAAAAAGCGGAACTAATTTAACCAGAAAAAGATGCTCAAGCTTCTCATAGCTATCCATTCGTGTTGCAACATTCTCAGGAGTTATAAGCTGCTTAAGTTCATTATCAAACCACTGGACCAATTCCTGTAATGTCTCCTCTCCATTCATTATCCTGCTGACAAATACTGAATTAAAGAAATTTCTTGAGGTTGAAGACTGATAATAGTTTCTTAAATTTACCGGCATACTCAGATTAATAGGCTTATTTCTCTGTAATACGGGCATGTCCTTATAAATAGCAAGCATAAGCCTTGCCCCTATATAGCTTGTCAGAGACACTTTCATCTTTTTTGCCTGTTCGATAACAGCCTGTGCTGAAAAATGAACTTCAAAAAACTGCAGCTGGTCATAAGGAAGTTTAAGTCCTCTTATATGATAAGCATTTTTTATCTCCTGCTCAGACTTTGCGTTATTACCAAAAAACTGCTTATAGCTGTTCTGCTCAAGGTCATCAGTAGACGCTCCTGTACCTATCGTAATATTCCCCAATTCCTCAGGATATTTTAGCTTCAGATAATTTCTTACTATGATATCTATAAACTCAAATCCGCCATTTCCATCACTTAATACATGAAACATATCAAGATTGATACGATTTTTGAAATAAGTAACTGAATAATGAAGCTTACCTTCTCTTCCGGGTCCATAAAGATATGGGCAGGGACGTTTATTTTCTTCTTTAACCTTGACTGTCTTATCAGTCTTTTCCATATAATGCCAAAATAGTCCTTTATGAATAATTACCTGATATTGTGGTCTTTGCTTTACAGCAAGCTTCAATGCCTTTTCAAGAATATTTGCATCAACATTTTCATTCAGCATACAGCTTACCCTGAAAGAGCGCGAATCTCGTCTGGTATATGATGCCAGAAAGACTTTGGATACATTATCAACCTTATACCATATAGAATTGGACACTTTTCATTCCTCCATCATTGTAATATATGCTGCATAAATCTGCCTATGTTCTCAAGTGCTCTGTATGCACGCCTGATTGGCATCTGCTGAAATACATGCCAGCATTCCTCATACTTTTCAAAAGTCACATAGGTACCGTACATTCTCATTTTTTCGGCAAGCTTTTCACTGTCACCTAATAAAATCTCATTTTCTCCAACCTGTATAAGCGTTGGGGGGAATCCTGTAAAATCTGCAAACAGCGGACTATATCGGGTACTGGAAAAATCCGCATCATGTCCTGCATATGCACCTCTTACTGCATTTATATATTCCCTGGTAAGCATTGGGTCTATATCCTTACACGTAACATAGGTTTCTGACGTCATTGTCATATCTGTCCATGGACTCATAAGTATCAATGCCTTTGGCAAAAATCTCTTCTCTTTTTTCAAAGTAAGACAAAGCTCAAGGGCAAGATTACCGCCTGCTGAATCGCCTGCCAATATTACATCCCTTGCTCCATAACCTTTCTTCATAATATAATCCCATACTGACCTTGCATCATTTAAGGCAGCAGGATACATATTTTCAGGAGCAAGCCTGTATTCAAAAGACAAAACCTCCATCCCTGTATGCAATGACAGCTTACTGGCTAAAACTCTTGCATATTTCAGACTTCCACAGGTATATCCGCCACCATGACAATACATTATCAAATGCTTCTTTTCATGGCAAAAATCAGGAATAACCCATTCCGCAGGAATTTCATAATCATCACTTTCTATTATGACTGACTTTGCATGCACACCTATTCCCGGTGTGACGAGTTTACTAAAGAGATCCTGTCCCATTCTCTGTCGCTCTAAGTCTTCCGGTGCAATCGATGAACCATTTACCGCGACTGAATGAATAGCCTTTACAGCACGCATAATTGCATCCATTTTAATCCCCTCCACATCATTACACTAATGTTTCCATGAAATTGTGATACTATCTCCCAATCAATTCCATTATATCATCTTCACTATACTTTTCATTGCGCTTTACTGACAATATAGCAGCATTAAACTCACATTCCTCATCACTGCCATATTCGCGTACCTTTGTAAATGCTTCGTCCCAGGTTAATTCTTCTAAAAGCACATTTATGAATTCTTCATCATCTATATATCTGAAAACCAGCTTATCTATCTCGTTGTCTGCATTTTTAAGTATTTCCATAGCTTCAAGAACACATTCTACGTTTTCCCCATCAATAGAATTGTATCCTATAAGTGAGTATTCCCCGCCTGCATATTTATCATCTGCAAATATATTCTCAAGATACTTTGCATCAGGATCTTCCTCATCATCATCTTCTTCGTCTTCATCACCATAAAATCCTATGGTCCAGAAAAAATCATCAACTGCATCCTGAATCTCACCCATATCTGAAGCTTCAGGACAAATTGCATTCAATACACCACTCGATACAACCGAATCTTCCAAATCTGATTCAACTGCAAATTTGTTGACCAGCATCCAGTTTTTTGCATCCTTGTCTGTTATTGTACACTTCTTGATTTTTCCATTTGCTTTAAGTACAGACATCTCAAAGCCTGAAAGTAAAAAACCTTTATTTTCCAAGAAATTGGTTATAAGCATAACCATATTCCACTCTGTTCCATTATCAAAATTAAGAGTCAGCTCACTTACTTCTGACTGCATTTCTTCCTGTTCTTCAAAATCAAACATATCAATCAAAATACCTTTCTTTACTGCTGCATACCCATACAGTAATTGATAAACTGCTGTGCAGTACGTCCCGAGATACCTCCATGACTAAGCTCCCATTTATTAGCTTCTGCGCAAAGCTCCTGCTCAGTCATATTGATTCCATTTTTCTTTGCAAGTTCAATAACAATATTGAAATATTCCTTCTGTGATGGTTTTGAATAGTTAATCTGACAACCAAATCTGTTTACAAGAGAAAGCTTTTCTTCTATTGTATCAGATTTATGCATTCCATTATTAACCTCAACATCATTTCGGTCGTTCCATGTCTCTTTTATAAGATGTCTTCTGTTAGAAGTAGCATAAATAAGTATATTTTCAGGCTTGGTCTCTACACCACCTTCAATAACAGCTTTCAAAAATTTGTATTCTATTTCAAATTCCTCAAAAGAAAGATCATCCATATATATAATAAATTTGTAATTTCTATTCTTTATTTTTGCAATCACATTTGAAAGGTCCTTAAACTGATGCTTATAAATCTCAATCATTCTAAGTCCCTGATCATAATATTCATTTACGATCGCCTTGATACTGGTTGACTTACCTGTACCACTGTCACCAAACAAAAGTGCATTGTTGGCTCTCTTGCCTTTGACAAAACATTCTGTATTCTCAATCAGCTTTTTCTTCTGTATCTCATATCCTACAAGGTCATCAAGCATAACCTTTTCCATATTATTTATAGGATTAAATATGACACTACCGTCAGAAGCATTAGATATTCTAAATGCCTTATTAAGTCCAAACATACCTACACCATAAGCCTTATAAAACTCTGTCACATATTCAAAAAATTCATCTTCATCTTTTGATGCTGCAAGCTTTAGTGATAATGCCTGTACTTTCTCACTAACATTTTTGTTATACATAAGCTCTTTTTTTACAATAGCCTTGTAATCAGAAACTACTGAAAAACAGTTAATGCCAAGATATTTCTCAATTTTGGAAAAATCAAAGTTAAAAAGATTTCTAAATACCCTGAAATCATTCTTTGCAAATTCATTGACACTTCCATCGTTTGCACCTACCTTTTCACAGGTTATGCTAAATGGATTTTCATTTGTTATAAGATAAAATGTAAGATAATTGTGCCAGAGATTATTGTCAAATCCATAATCTGTTGCCACTTCCAGAAGACGGTGAATCTCAGTATATATATCCTGAATAAGTTCTGCTTTTTGTGATTTATTATTTTCAAATCTTTCAAAAATATCTGACATTCTGTAAAGTATTGAATCCTTCTGTGGACTGGCATAAATTATCAGTTTTGCAATTTCTCTGTACATAAATAAATTTCCTCCTCAAAAAACAATCACGCAATATTGGTTGAGAATAGTTACCAATATGTATATATTATTATACTTGATTTTTTCCGTAAAATCTATAGAAGGAGTATTTGTTATTACTTTTTTAACAAATACTCCTCAAATATTTTAAACAAAATGTATTACAACTAAATACACTATTATTTAATCATTATTTATTTTTAAGTGCCTGATCGATATCTGTGATCATATCAATAACTGCCTGTCTTGAAGCATCTGCAAAGTTCACACTGCCAAACTTAGCATATTTCTCATTCTGATAAGCAGCAATAATTCCTCTTGATGAGTTAACGATAGCACCAAGTCCGTCCTCATTAAAGAAATGCACAAGATCCTTGCCCTGTCCGCCCTGGGCACCATAACCAGGTACAAGAATAAATGAATTTGGCATGATCTTTCTAAGAATCTTACCCTGTTCAGGATATGTAGCACCTACTACGGCACCTACATAGCTATAGCCTTTACTGCCCATATGCTGACTTCCCCATTCAGCGACCTTTTCTCCAACAAGCTCATAGAGTGGTCTGCCATCAACAAGTCTGTCCTGAAATTCTCCACTACTTGGATTAGATGTCTTAACAAGTACGAAAATACCTTTATTTTCTTCCTTGCATACATCGATGAAGGGCTGAACTCCGTCAGAACCAAGATAAGGGTTCACTGTTACAAAATCCTCATCAAAGCCTGCACATAAATTGTTTCCTACCTGTACCTTACCAACATGTGCTGTAGCATATGCTGCTGATGTAGAACCGATATCGCCTCTTTTGATATCACCAATCACTACAAGGTCTTTCTGTTTACAGTAATCAACTGTCTTTTTAAATGCTATAAGGCCAGGAATTCCAAACTGCTCATACATAGCTATCTGTGGCTTAACTGCTGGAATAAGATCATATACTTTGTCAATTATCTCTTTGTTATAAAGCCAAATTGCTTCAGCAGCACCCTCTAAGGTCTCACCTTTTTCTTCAAAAGCGATCTTCTTAATGTGATCCGGTACAAATTTCATCATAGGATCAAGACCTACCACGATTGGGGCACCTGTTTTCTGAATCTTATCAATAAGTTTATTAATCATTTTACTTACCTAACCTTTCCGGCATCTGCCTGTTTGATTATAGTGTAACACATTTAAGAAAATCTGTATACTTTTTAATATCTGACACATTCACATATTTCTGCCTTGACTGACCGTTTACCACTACAAGCGTAGGTGCCTGCATAACACCATATTCAGAAGCAAGCTCCATATTTTCCTCTGCATCTATCAAAGTATAATCAATTCCCTTTAAAAACTCCTTTGCTAACCTGCAATTAGGGCATGTTTTTGTAGTAAAAAGCATAGGTTTACCTGTATCAACAGATATTTCTTCATCATCAATAACAAATTCTATATTTTTCTCAATTTTTCTTGCTGAATCAATTGCCTGTTGAAAATTTAATTTATTAAAATCGTCCTTATATTTTTTATTGTTATTTATATCGTTATTGCCAACAACATATTCTGTCCTGTTTTTGTACTCCTGTAGCTTTCCGTCGTTCCAGTTCTGTACGGGTCTGTAATATCCTGTAATACGGCTGTATACCTCTGTAACCTTTCCGCACTTCGGACAATATTTCTGTTCGCCGGCAAGATAACCATGCTCTTTGCATATTGAATATGTAGGTGACATTGTATAATATGGCAGTCTGTAATTTTCTGCAATTGTTCTTACAAGCTTCGCTGCTGCTTTCCAGTCAGGAAGCTTTTCTCCAAGAAAGGCATGAAATACAGTTCCTGAAGTATATAAAGTCTGCAATGAATCCTGTATATCAAGAGCATCAAAAATATCAGTAGTGTAATCGACCGGTAAATGTGAAGAATTGGTATAATATGGAACATCTCCATCATTACCTGCCGTAATTATATCCTTCCATTTCTGCTTATCATGCTTTGCAAGTCTGTATGAAGTACTTTCTGCGGGTGTAGCTTCAAGGTTATAAAGATCACCATACATCTCCTGATAATCTGACAGACGCTCTCTCATATGATTGAGCACTTCTTTTGTAAATTCCTGCGTTTCTGTATGTGTCATATCTTTTTTTAACCATTTTGCATTAAGTCCTGCTTCATTCATTCCCACCAGACCAATTGTTGAGAAATGACTTTCAAAGGTGCCAAGATAACGTTTTGTATATGGATAAAGCCCTTCATTTAAAAGCTTTGTGATAATCTTTCTCTTTATATCAAGCGACCTTGCTGCTATGTCCATCATTCTGTCCAGACGTCTGAAAAAATCATCTTTGTCCGTCGCCTGATAGGCTATTCTTGGCATATTTATAGTAACTACACCAATACTTCCTGTACTCTCACCGGAGCCAAAATATCCACCGGTCTTTTTGCGAAGTTCACGAAGATCAAGTCTCAATCTGCAGCACATACTTCTGACATCAGATGGCTCCATATCTGAATTTATGTAATTAGAGAAATAGGGTGTACCATATTTAGCTGTCATTTCAAATAAAAGGCGGTTATTCTCAGTATCTGACCAGTCAAAATCTCTCGTTATTGAATAAGTAGGTATGGGATACTGAAATCCTCTTCCATTTGCATCTCCCTCTATCATAATTTCGATAAAGGCTTTATTTACCATATCCATTTCTGCCTTACAATCCTTATAACAGAAATCCATTTCCTTTCCACCAACTATGGCAGGAAGCTCTGCAAGATCATTTGGAACTGTCCAGTCAAGAGTAATATTGCTAAAAGGCGCCTGTGTTCCCCATCTGCTGGGAGTATTTACACCATAAATAAAAGATTCTATGCACTTTTTTACTTCCTCGTAAGACAGGTTATCCACTTTTACAAAAGGAGCAAGATATGTATCAAATGAAGAAAATGCCTGTGCACCTGCCCATTCATTCTGCATTATTCCAAGGAAATTTACCATCTGTGTACATAACACTGAAAGATGTTTTGCCGGAGCAGAAGTAATCTTTCCTGTAATTCCTCCAAGTCCTTCTTTGATAAGCTGTTTTAATGACCATCCTGCACAATAACCTGTAAGCATTGACAAATCATGTATATGTATGTCTGCATTTCTGTGAGCCTGTGCAATCTCCTCATCATAAATTTCTGACAACCAGTAATTAGCAGTTACGGCACCTGAATTAGACAGTATAAGTCCTCCTACTGAATATGTAACTGTAGAATTTTCTTTTACTCTCCAGTCTTCTATTTTTACATAACTGTTTACCACATCTTTATAATCAAGTATTGTGGATTTCATATTGCGCATCTTTTCTCTCTGCTTTCTATAGAGTATAAATGCCTTAGCCGCCTGTGTATAACCGGCCTGCTCAAGTATCTTTTCCACACTGTCCTGAATATCCTCTACATGTATCTTTCCTGCCTCTAACTTATTCTGCATATCCGCAGTCACTCTCAGTGTAAGCAAATCCACTATATCCTGATTATACTGCACCTGCGTTGCGTCAAATGCCTTGATAATAGCCCCACCTATCTTATTTAACTGAAAATCGGCAGCTATCCCATCACGTTTTATTACCGTAAACATTCAACCATACTCCTTCCTAGCATATGACAAAAATGTCATTTCCCCGCTTTGACGTACAAAATCTAGATAGCTACAATTGTAATCTGTAACCATCTAGATTTTCTCTCCTAATCATAATAACAGAATGTTTGTTCATAGTCAACGAATATATTACTAAATATCCTGTGTTTTTTTATTTTAATACAATATCTTGTGTTTTTATGACACAATAGTCATTTATTAATATGCTGTTATCTGGTCTGTAAAAACTGGTATTCCCGCTTTGCAGCAGTATCCTCAGGATATGTATTCATATACTCCTCCATCATGACCTTTGCCTTTCCAAAATCGCCATTATACTCAGTTGCCACTATCAGATTAAATTGTAAATCTCGATAACAGTCACTCTCACCAAGCTCGATTCCCTTGTTAAATACATCAAGAGCTTCCGCATATTTTCCCTGTTTCAACAGACAGCTTCCAAGACTGTTATATATCTCTGCATTCGGCTCATTCTGCTCAATGTAAGTCTGATACACTATTGAAGCATAATTCATATCTCCCATTTTTTCATAAGTCTGTCCAAGTATAAGCGAAACCTCGGCATTATTTCCATTCATAAACGGCTCAAGGCACATTCTTGCATTTTCATAATCCTCAAGATAGAAATACAATATACCTCTTTCCTGATCTTTTATACTCTTGCCCTTTTTGTCCATGAAATCCCTGACGAAAGTTTTTCCTTCCTCATCATAACCGGCTGCCTGCATTTCCTTATATGCACTAATCACAAGATTAAGATCATTAGGTGCAAGTGCAAATGCTTTTCCAAAATCGTTCACTGCTGCTTCATAGTTTCCCTGTTTTAATCTTGAGCATGCCCTTAAATAATAAGCCTGTGTCTCTTTTGCTTTTAAATCAATTATAGCAGTATACAGATTTTCTGCTTCGTTATATTTATTCTGTTTCATGTATGTAGCAGCAAGGTAATAATTAGTATCATATACCAGATCAGAAAGCCCGCCCTCGGCACACGAAATGGAATGCAAAAAAGCCTCTTCAGCCTGTACATAATCTCCAAGCCCCATAAATGCAAGTCCTTCACCTCTGTAAATAAGCTGACTGTCTTCATTATTCAGTATAGCCTGCTCAAAACATTCCATGGCTCCATTATAATCATACTTTTCTATAAGCTCCATGCCCTGCTTAAGACTCTCATTATCAGATTTCTTTCCACAACCTGTCACACCAATCAAAAGCCCCGCACACAAAACAGCCACTTTTATAACTGACTTATTCTTTATATTTCCTAATATACTGCAATTAAACATTTTATCCTTAACTCCTAAATATATCATCTGTAACTATTTACACTTAAATCCTATCATAAAGTAAACGATAATTTATGTCAATTTATTATCTATATTTTGTTCAATAACACATTATACCTTATTGATACATTTTTTTTAAAATGATATACTTATAATAATTTTTTTGATAAGGCATGGTGTTTTTATGAATAAACTTTTGCTGATTGATGATGATAAAGAAGTTTTAAAAATTAATACAAAATATTTCAAACAAAAAGAATATGAAGTCGAGTATGCCACAAGTGCAAAAAGCGCATTAAATAAACTAAAAAAATTTACTCCGGACTGCATAATTCTCGATGTTATGATGCCGGGAATTGACGGCTTCAAAGCATTTACAAAAATACGAGATTTATGTGCTGCTCCTATCATATTTCTTACAGGTTGTGACTCTGAGGATGACAAAATAAACGGATTGTTACTTGGCGCGGATGATTACATGATAAAGCCTTACAGCCTTCGTGAGCTCGAAGCACGTATACAGGTAGTCATAAGACGTTATGGACTTATTAATAACGCCTCCCTTTCAGATAATGCAAGCTGTATTGAACTTCCACCACTTACCATAAATCTGTCAAAGCACAAAGCCTATTACAAAAATACTGACAATTCTACTGAAGAACTTATGTTAAATAATAAAGAATTTGAATTACTACATCTTCTTGCAGCATCCCCAAACGAAGTCTTTTCTTTTGATGAAATTGGTCAGAAGGTATGGGGAGGATACATAGAAAGTGACAGAAAAACCATAATGGTAACTGCCAGCCGGCTAAGAAAAAAGCTGGACGCATATCCTGAGCTTTCCAAGTTTATCGAAACAGAATGGGCGAAGGGATATAAACTCATATATAATATCAAATAGTAAGAAAGGGCTAATCCACCGGACTATGAAAAATAAATTTGAAATTCCTGAACTAAGTGTAGAAGAGCTTTCTCATGCCTTGTATGAAGCGAATCTAAAATTGATTGACGCAAACAAGAGACTTAAAGATGAAGAAAAACAAAGACTTGACTTTTATGCAAATATTTCACATGACCTAAGAGCTCCTGTCACTGCAATTTCAAATTCAATTGAATATCTTTTATCAGCATCGGATTTAAGTAAAAATGAAACTCAAGAGACGCTTGTGATAATACAGAAAAGAACCGAGTATCTCCAAAAACTGATAAATGATATTTTCCTTTTATCCTCTCTTGAATCATCAGACCAAAAAGTCCATAAGGAGCCTGTTGATTTGGGTTTCTTTTTAGAAGACTACTACTATATGAACTGTAATGATATTATTTCTGATAATGTAGAATTTGACCTTGATATTCCGGAGAATATGTCAGTCATCACCCAAATGGATCCACACCTTATGCAGCGTGTGTTGGATAATCTTATAAACAATTCACTAAAATACCGAAGAGAGCAGCTCCATATAGTTCTCAGCACCAGATTAGAAGGTGATACTATAATAATTCAGTTATCTGACAATGGAAAAGGCATCGCCAAAAAACATATTCCATATATTTTTGACAGATCTTACACAGCTGACAGATCACGTACTCCAAACTCAGATGCCAGCAGTGGTTTTGGACTTTCAATAGTGCAAAAAATAATAGAACGCCATAATGGCACTATTTCCTGCGAAAGTGAGCTTAATAAAGGTTGTACTTTTACAATACAAATACCTGTTTAATATTCTAATAAGTCGGGTTTTGACCTGTGTACAGTAACTCAAATAAACTAAAAAATCATTCTTGTAGATTTTATACATTGACTAATATTAAGTTACTATATATAATTATGTCGTTATATATTGAGAGAGATTAATTAATGTAACAATCAATTTATTTAATTTGATTAGTTTAGAATGGAGGCAAAAATGAACGAAAATACTGTTGTGCGTCTTATCAAACATTTAGATGTAACAGATCTATCTGGTGAAAAAGTAATGATTGATTTTTCAACCGGTAAGTATTTCCTATTAAAAGGATCAGCTAATGATATTTGGGATTTTCTTGTAGCTTCAGGAGATTCTCCACTTTCGGTAAATTCAATTAAGGAAAAGCTCCTTGAAGAATATGATGTTGATGCTGATACTTGTCTTAAATCAGTTATAGCTTTTCTTGAACAAATGAAAAAGAATGAATTTATCGAAGTTTTATAAATGTTACATACATTGAAAAATAATCTGTTCATACCGATACTTTTGCATAAATATACTAAATAAAATTTATGACCATATAATATCACATGTTATTATATGGTCTTTTTATATTATATACTTGAAACAATATCTTTGATATGATATTATTATAAAAATATGTGTTGGGGCTGAAAGGAGACAAAAATATGAACAGTATTGCTATTATCAACAAATCAATTGCAAAAACTCATATTCCTGTTTCTTTTTGTAATTATAATTCAGCTTTTTTAATAGTTTTTAAATTTTAATAAGAGAGATTTTTCTCTTATTTTTTTATGCCCCCAAACAAAAAGAAAGGTATGGATAACATTATGAGACATTTAATGAGCCCTTTAGACTTTACGGTCGATGAACTCGAAAAATTATTTACTATTGCTCAGGATATAGAAGCAAATCCGGAAAAATATTCACATGCATGTGAAGGAAAGAAGCTCGCTACCTGCTTTTATGAACCAAGCACAAGAACAAGACTTAGCTTTGAAGCTGCAATGCTTAATCTAGGTGGAAAAGTATTAGGCTTTTCTGATGCTAATTCATCATCAGCAGCGAAGGGAGAAAGTGTTTCTGATACAATTCGTGTTATCTCAAGCTTTGCTGATATATGTGCAATGAGACATCCAAAGGAAGGTGCTCCAATGGTAGCAGCCAGCCGTTCTTCTATTCCTGTCATAAATGCAGGTGATGGCGGTCATCAGCATCCTACACAGACTTTAACAGACCTTTTAACAATCCGTTCAATAAAAGGACGCTTAAGCAACTTTACAATTGGTCTTTGTGGAGATTTAAAATTTGGACGAACAGTACATTCCCTTATCAACGCATTGGTTCGTTATGAAAATATTAACTTTATATTTATATCTCCAGAAGAGCTGACAATACCTGAGTATATAATTGAAATGCTAAAAGAAAAAAATATTCCTTACCGCGAAGTAAGAAAGCTTGAGGATTCTATTCCTGAACTTGATATATTATATATGACACGAGTACAGAAGGAACGTTTCTTTAACGAAGAAGATTATATCAGACTCAAAGACTACTATATACTTGATAAAGAAAAAATGAGTCTTGCAAAATCTGATATGATAGTTCTTCATCCGCTTCCAAGAGTAAATGAAATTTCTGTCGAAGTTGATGATGACCCTCGAGCAGTATACTTCAAGCAGGTTCAATATGGAGTTTATGTAAGAATGGCTCTTCTGCTCACACTTCTTGAAATTGAAATATAGGAAAGGAATTGGTGAAAAAATGTTAAATGTAGGAAAAATAGAAGAAGGTTTTGTACTTGACCATATAAAAGCCGGTAAGAGCTTAAGTATATATAAACATCTTGGACTGGATAAGCTTGACTGTACTGTTGCCATAATCAAAAATGCCAAGAGTGACAAAATGGGAAAAAAGGATATCTTAAAGGTTGAGTGTAATATTGATACCTTAAATCTTGATATTCTTGGATTTATAGACCACAACATAACTGTAAATGTTATAAAAAACTGTGAAATAGTTCATAAACTTCCACTGTCTCTTCCAAAGGAAATTAAGAATGTATTAAAATGCAAAAATCCACGTTGCATTACCTCTATCGAGCAGGAGCTTCCTCATATATTTGTTCTCACAGATGAGAAAAAAGAGATTTATCGTTGCAAATACTGCGAAGAAAAATATGATAAAAAAACTAACTTTTTACTTTAGTATTAAACAGAACATAACCATTTACAAAATTTGACAAATAAAAAACGGATTTAATCCGTTTTTTATTTGCTGTATTTAAATTAATCGATTTTGTAAGGTATATCTGTAACTGATCTTCCCTGAAATATTCGATCCTGTCTTTTGTCTGCAAATGCATAGACCTCATTTGCTTTTCCTGATTTAATGAACATAGCCAGACTTGCAAATACGTTTCCAAGACGCATACCAATCTCCTCCTCAGCGAAACTACATACCTTCATCGCACACATTACACCAAGTCCATATGCCTGTATCCATAGCTGTTCAAAAAGAAATTCTGCCTCTTCTTTTGTCATATCGTAATCTTTCATTATCAGATTTATACACACATCAAGTATATCCCCAAGGTCATCAAGAGTACCTTTAAACTGTTCTTTTTGTGAATGCTCCTGCATAAAAAGAAGTTTAAAAAGCTCCGGTTGTTTTATACCATACGATACTATCATGACTCCTATTCTCTTAAATGCAGGAGTATAGTTTATATAATCACTGATATATTCTCTGAATTCAGTCATTGCAAGCTCACGTGCAGCCATTTTTACTTCCTCCATATTTTTGAATGTAGTAAAAATAGGACTGACAGAAGTACCAAGACTTTTTCCAAGCTCACGTGCAGTTAATGCTGAAAGACCATCTTTTTTAATAATATTAAATGCAGCTATAGCAACTTCATTTCTTGTATATTTTGGTTTTGGTGGCATAATCATCTCCCTATTTTAAGCTTTCAACATGATTTCTAAACTCTTCCTGCCTTTTGTGCCTTTTCATAATTACGCTGAGCAACACGTATAAATTCTTCATCATCGCGTTTTTCAGGTGGAATATACGCTTTGCCTGGTTCTCTCTTTCTAAGATTGAACTTACTCATTGCTTTTCTGAGTCTCTCAGCATTTTCATTTAAAAGATCACATGAAGCAGCTGTTTCCTCACTTACTGCTGCATTGGCGTCAACAGCATCTGAAATACCCATTATTTCACGTTCAATAACATCCATTTGTTGTTTCTGGAGCTGACCTGATTCATTCATTTCATCGCTTAATTTGTAAATTAAATCAATACTCTCTACAATCTTTCCAAAGGTCTCTGAAGTCTCGTTTGTAATAGTATTACCAATATTTGCTTTTTGAATAGTATCTTCTATAAGTTTTCTGCTCTCTACAACTGCATTTGCACTCTGCATTGCAAGACTTCCAACCTCACTTGCAACAACAGCAAAACCTTTTCCCGCTTCACCTGCTCTTGCTGCTTCAATAGAGGCATTAAGAGCAAGAAGATTAGTCTGGTCGGCAATATCTTCAATTGTCTTAATAACTGCATATATTCTGTCTGAAGACTCTGAGATATCTTCCATCGCTTTAAGAAGCTGAGACATTTTTTCATTACTTATTGCAACTTCACTTTTTATATTACCGGACAACTGTTTAGATTTTTCAATTTTTTCCACATTATTATTAATGATATCTACGGTTTCCGTAACAGCATCTCTGAAGTCAGAAATGCTCTGTATCTGTTGAGTACAGCTATTTGCCAATGAACTGCTCGCATTTGCAATATCATCTGCACCACTGGCAACCTGCTGAGCAATATATGTAATCTCATTAAACATAAGGTCATTGGTCTGAACCATTTTATACAGGCTCTTTGAAAGGCTGTCCTTTGATGAACGAATGTTTACAAAGGCTGTCATATCGCCTTCTGCAACTCTCTGCACGACATGTATATTTTCCTTGATACCTCTAGCCATAACCTGAAATGCATCTATCATCTTGTTAATTTCTTTAATATTTGTTGTCATTTCAGTAAATTCAAGTTCATCAGATCCAAGTGACAATTCTGCTGCCCATTCTGCTACAGCATTAACAGGCTCTGCTATTTCTTCTGCAAGCTTCTTAGAAACCTTTCTTATTCGTCTTGGAGTAGTAATTGAGAGTATTGTGTTAACAACAAGTGCCAGAATGACCTGAACAGTACCTCCAAAATAATTTAATGCTTCTCTGTCGAGATAATATTTTCTAACAATTTCAATATTCTGTGAAAACTCTTCATATTTAGATGTAATATTATGAATCAGTTCAACTGCTTTTTCAGGATTATCGGCAAATGTCACGTCCCTATTGTCACTATACAGCTTATGTATTTCCTCATGTAAACGCATTGCATTATCGAATGCTTCAACTGCATAATCTCTTTTCAATTTATAGCCATTATACTGTTCCTTCCACTTCGCAAATTCACATTTATCTGCATCAAATTCATGTTCAAATTCAGTACCTTCGATAATTGAAATTACTGCATCAGAAACCCATTCATTCTGATAAGTCCTTGCATCTTCAATCTGTGATGAACTCGCCGCAAGTCCTTTTACACATTTGGCAAAAAAGGCTATAATCATAAAAGCGCAAGCCGAAAATAATACAAGCGAAATCATGATTTTTATTATCAGTTTATTATTGTCTGCAATGCTCTTACTGATTGAAATAATAGAATCCTCACTGTCACCTTTGTTATTTGATATGTTTTTTGTATTACTCTCTTCCATGTTATATCTCCATAATTTATTTCGTCTCTTATTTTTCTTTAGAAGAATGTAAAAATAAACATTTCTGCCCTTTAGAAACTTTATGTAATAAGTATATCATTATTTTCGAATATTTTCAATTAATTATATATTGTATATTGTTTTTTCTGACATAAATTTTTGATATTTCAAAATGTAAGTTATGTTGATTAATTGTGTAAATATTCAAAAAGCTCTGGAAGTGACCATCATCACCACTTTCAGAGCTTTTACTTAACTAATTATACTATTATAAATAGCTTCTATTTTTTCTTTATCCGCAAAAAATGCATCCACAATATCCGGGTCAAAATCAGCACCTCTGCCATTTTCAAAAAACCTTTTACCACAAATCTATCCTGTTCCTGTTCAAATTTCACCTTGCCATCATATTTATGAAATCAGAGACAAAACCAACTATTTATTAAAGTGTAAACTTACCCACTACTTCTCCTAGATCTTTTGCAATAGAATCCTGTTCATGAGACATTTCTGCAATACCTGAAACATTCTCTGAAACCTTTTCAATGTTATCCATGATATTTGTACTTAACTCTGTCGTAACCTGCGTAGCTTCTGCAATACTCTGTATTGCATC
>JAFPAQ010000178.1 GCA_017424235.1 Lachnospiraceae bacterium
GAAGCGCCTATCGGGAACCTACCGGACAATTTGTACGTCTGAATTTCGGTTGCAGACGTGCGGTGTTGGAGGAGGGACTTGGAAGAATAGCAGAAGCTGCAGCATTTGGAAAGTAACAAAAGAATTAATATCGTTATAGAGGAGATTTTGATGAAATGTGAGAAGTCTTGTGGAGCAGTTGTGTTCACGAAAATCAATAATGAAGTAAGATATGTATTAGTACAACAATCAGAGGGATTTCATGGATTTCCCAAGGGTCATATGGAAGATGGCGAGACAGAAGAGCAGACAGCTCTCCGAGAAATATTTGAAGAAATTGGGATAAGACCACAGATTGTGAAAGGATTTAGAACTGTTGATGAACATATGATTCCTAAAAAAGCAGATACAATTAAGGAAATCGTGTATTTCCTTACGGAGTATACAAATCAAAAAATAGTTGTTCAGAAGGATGAGCTTTTAGACGTAAAATTATTGCCTTATGTTGAGGCTTATAATACATTTGAATATGAAAGTTCAAAAAGAATTCTAAAAGAAGCAAATGATTTTTTGAATATGAATTTTTATGAAAGGAATGAGTCAATTATTGACGATCAATAGAACAATAAAAAGAATAATTAAAATGATAATTATTGGTATTGTTGCTATGTCAGTGATTATATTTTGTGGTGTTGCAATAGCTCATATGGTCGTTTTTTCAAGAGCAGATTATGATCAATATGATTCAGACTATAACCTTGTTTACGATGATATTGACAAGGAAAAATATCCGCGTGAACAGCTGATTGTGCAATCAGGAGAAAATGATATTTCGGCATTTCTTTATATGGTACAAGATGCGAAAGGATTGATTGTTGTGGCACCCGGACACAGAGATGCCAATGATATCAAACTTTACGAAATACGTTATTTTGTTGACGCCGGATATTCGGTTGTATGTCTTGACTATACTGGCTGTTATACAAGCAGTGGTAATAGTATGAAGGGATACAGTCAGAGTGTTTATGACATTGATGCACTCCTTGATTACATTGAGGCGGATGAGAGATTTGAAAATATGCCAATTTGCCTTTTTGGTCACAGTATGGGTGCTTATGCAGTTTGTGCAGAGCTTCAGTTTGAACACGACATTGCGAAGGTCGTGGCAGCATCTGGTTTTGATACACCTGAAGAGCAGTGGCAGTATTCGATAAAACGTTACACTGGAATATTTTATCCGATTATAAAACCGTTCAATTTGCTGTTCATCGATCTAAAGTATGGTGATGATAAAGATTTGTCAGCTGTCGATGGAATTAATTCGGTGTCGATTCCGGTTCTTGTTATCAGTGCGGAAGAAGATTTATTTTATGGTGGAAAAAGTCCGATTTATGATCGGCAAAATGAAATCATGAATCCCAATTGCACATTTGTGCTTATGGATGAGGAAAATCACAACGGTCACTATGACTACTTTCTGACAGATGCTGCGTTGGAGTATGCGGCTAATAATCCGATTCCACCTATTGATAAGGAATTGTATAGGGAGCATGATGTGCATGTCATGGATATGATCATTGAGTTTTTTGATAGCTGACAATACATAAGTGCATAAGAAGTTGTGGAGGTAAGTTTTTGACATGAATAAAAAAGGTTTGAAGTTGAAAAGGAGAAGCAAATGAAAGTAAATGAATACCAGGAATTAGCAATGACTACTTTAAATCCAGAACTGAATAAAAGAGATGTTCTTATTAATGGTGTAATGGGGCTATGTGGTGAATCTGGAGAAGCAATTGATATCGTAAAGAAATGGATGGCACAAGGACATGAACTTGATAAGGAGCATTTAGTAAAGGAACTTGGAGATATAGCATGGTATTTGGCAGAAGCCGCTACTGCATTAGACACAACGAATTTGTTTTTTAGGTATGTAGCCTATAGAAATCAAAAACCAAATTTCTATATCTATGCCCCTGAAAGCGCCTAAAATAAAGCATTCCGAGGATAAAAAACATGCCGAATTTTATTGTAAATATTACATATATGTGTTATAATTTAGGTATGATATTAGGTATGCGAAGGAGCACATATATGGGAGCATATTCAGTGCCAGAGTCCATCAGGCAATTAAAGCCCAAGGGAACTATGGTCAAAAATATTTCGGGGCATTATTACGTGTATGAGTATTCCAATTACACAGATGAAAACGGAAAACGTCACACAAAAATGGGGAGATCAATTGGTTCCATAAGGGAAGGAATCGGTTTTATTCCCAATAATACTTTCGCCTGTGATTCAGACATAAGCACACTTGATTTTGGTGAATACGCCATAACAATGGCTAATTCGACCAAGACACTGTCTTTATTGAAGGAGTGCTTTAACCCACAGGATGCAGTTACTATTTATACTGTAGCGCTGATACATTTTATCCAGGGATTTACTTATCTCAAGGACATTAAAAGCTATTATGATATGAGCGTTCTTTCTTTAAAATATCCTTCATTAAAGCTTGGCTATGAATCACTGTCGAAGCTTTATGATACCCTTGGCCGCAGGCAGACCGGTGTGCTCAAGCTTGAGGAAAAGCTCATTTCTGAATGTTCACATCAGATCGCCATTGATGGACATGTGATTGGATGTGAATCAACAGAAAATGACCTTGCTGAAAAAGGCTACAAATTCAAAAAGCTTGGCGAGGCACAATTAAATCTCCTTATGGCTTACGATGTAAATACCCATACTCCGCTTATGTCACGTATCTATGAAGGAGCAAGCAATGATAAAGTAAGTGTCAGAGACTTTCTGAATCAGATTGAACTCAAAGATATGCTCTTCATTGTGGATCGTGGTTTTTACAGTACTGAGAATATAAATCTTTTCAGTAGTAATGGCAATGAGTATATCATTCCGCTTGGAAAAAATCTGAACACATGCAAGCAGGCAGTACACAGTCTTGAGATGCACGACCGATTCATGTATCAGAAAGGCAAAAAAGCTTCCGTAGTCGAATACAAGGATGAAATAATTGATGGCTACCGTGTCATTACATACAGAGATCTGAATGAATCTGCAGCAGAACAGGAAAACTATCTTCGGCATATGACAAAAGGTGACAAGTCATACACCAAGGAAGGCTTTGAAAGAGCCAAATATTTCATGGGTGTAATCGTATTACAGACCAGCATAGAGGATAAAACTCCGGAAGAAATCTATACTCTTTTTAAAGAACGCTGGACCATTGAAACTTTTTACAATTATTTCAAAAATAAAGCCGGATATGCAGCAATTCATGAAGAAGACTATTACAAAACCCAGGGGCTTTCATTTATCATGCTCATCAGTTCACTGATATATCATGAGATGTCAGAAGCGGCAAAAGTAGCTGAAGGGAAAACGCTTCAGACATGCCTCCTTGAAGCCCGAATGGTAAAAGCAAACAAACGCCATGGTAAATGGACTGTTTGCAACTGCCTAAAAAAACAGGTGGCTTTATTTAAAGCTTTTAACACAGCTATTCAGGTTGATGCATAGCTGCATACCTAAAAAACCGAATTGTTGTGGCTAAATACTATTCCGGCATTTTGAGCCAACAACAATAAAATTTCAAATTCTGTATATGTAAGTTCAATCTCATTTCCGTCACGAACCACAATCCGCTTAAACTTGTCAATACAAAGTCCTTCAAAATGAAGTTTTTCTTTACAGAAGACATCATGTTTCAGAACTTCTATTTCTTCATTAACATATGACAAAAGACGATTGAAAATATGCTCTTCTCCATCCTCAAATGATAGAATTAAAATCTTCCCAAATGATCACCCCATTTCACATCCCGTATAAGCCAATTATTTTTATGCAAATTGTTTTGTCTTATAAGATACCAATCCTTTTAACAAACACCCTATGGCAAAACAAACATTTATTCCCAATACAATATACCATATCTCATATATGTCATTTACAATTCCCGTCATGACAAGAAAAATCGGCATAGAATCTACTATAAGCCATATGATTCCGCCGAAAAACATCCTTATCAATACAGGAAGTCCCCAACATGCAGCCGCAATAATTACTGCGCCAAAACAGTTATCCTGATATGCAGAAACGCATAGTGTAATAGCGCATAACGATAAAAGTGCCTGAAAAGCTAATCCTAATAAAATGCCAAGATATTTCAAAAATAATACAGGTTGAAGCATATGTTGAGAAAGCACCATCCAGGATATATTTTCAAATCCCTTCAAACCATATATCATCCAGCATAAGACTAAATTTACTAACACAAACCAC
>JAFPAQ010000024.1 GCA_017424235.1 Lachnospiraceae bacterium
ATAGTTTGCTATATATTGATGATGATACAATTTTAAAAAATGTTTCACTTCAAATGAGTAATGAAACTGAATTTGTTGTTGGAAAAAAAGTTTATGTATCGGGTTTTAATATTTTTATTAATAGTTTTTCAAAAGTAGAAATTGGAAATGGTTGCAACTTTCAGACAGGAAAGCTTCGCACAGGAAGAAATCAGAAGGTAGTTATAGGAGTGGAATGTATGTTTTCATGGGATATTGTATTACTAGCTCATGATGGACATTTGATTTGGGATATAGGAAAAGAAAAATTTATTAATAATACAGTTGGAGACAAAAGAAATTCAATTGTTATTGGTGATCATTGTTGGATTGGAGGCGAAACAGTGATAATGCCTCATACATTTATTGGTTCAGGATCAATCTGTGGATATAGATGTATGGCTAAAGGTAAGTATCCTAATAACTGTATTATAGTAGGTCAGCCGGGTAGAGTTGTAAAAAAGGATATTGCATGGATGCGTAGAAATGTTTCCTATGATGATAAAGATATTTTGCTGATTGATGAACAGTATAGAAAGTTTACTGAAGAAGATATTTTATAGGAGAAAAAGTATTTATGTACGATTATTTAGTAGTAGGCTCTGGTCTATTCGGCTCTGTTTTTGCAAGACAAGCCACTGACGCAGGCAAGAAAGTTATGGTAATAGACAAACGACCTAACATCGCAGGAAATGTCTATACTGAGAAGATAGAAGGAATTAACTTCCACAAGTATGGTGCACATATTTTTCATACCAACAACACAGAGGTATGGAATTATGTGAATCGTTTTGCTACGTTTAACCGTTTTACGAATTCACCGGTAGCAAATTACAAAGGTGAGTTGTACTCTATGCCGTTTAACATGTATACGTTTAATAAAATGTGGGGCGTAGTGACTCCAGAGGAAGCGGCTGCAAAAATTGAAGAGCAGAAGAAAGAGATTACAGGAGAACCAGGAAATCTTGAAGAACAGGCTATTTCATTAGTTGGACGGGATATTTATGAGAAGCTGGTAAAAGGCTATACGGAGAAACAGTGGGGACGTGACTGCAAGGAGCTTCCGGCATTTATAATCAAAAGACTTCCGGTTAGACTGACTTTTGATAATAATTATTTTAATGCTCTTTATCAGGGAATCCCTGTAGGTGGATACACTAAGCTTGTTGAAAATATGTTAAGTGGAATTGAAGTTCATCTGAATGAGGATTATTTGGAAAACAAAGCCAAGTGGGATTCTATGGCTGACAAAGTGATTTACACTGGAGCAATAGATGCATATTTCGATTATGCGCTTGGTAATTTAGAGTATCGTTCTGTTCGTTTTGAGAATGAAGTTCTTGATATTCCAAACTTCCAAGGAAATGCGGCTGTAAATTATACAGACAGAGAGACGCCATGGACTCGAATTATTGAGCATAAATGGTTTGAGTTTGGCAAAGATGAGAATGGAAATGACCTTCCAAAGACAATTATCAGTAAGGAATATTCTTCTGAATGGAAGCCTGGGGATGAACCATATTATCCTGTAAACGATGAAAAGAACGGGGCGTTGTATGCGAAATATCGTGAACTTGCGGATAAAGAGAGCAAAGTGATTTTTGGTGGCAGGCTTGGAGAATACAAATATTATGATATGGATGCTGTTATTGCATCAGCCTTGGAATTAGCAAAGAATGAAATTTCAATCTAAGCATATTTTGATATTTTATGGAAGTTATAAAATGGATGTAATTCAAGAAATGTAAAGAGATCCGCAATATGTTTCACTTGCGAATCTCTGCACTTGTAAATTTACAAAATGTCTAAGTAATGTTATTTACTTTTTACTTTGGCAAGCTCAGCCTTGACCTCTTCGAGTTCAGCAAGCTTAATGGCGATTAATTTATCCTTTTCGGCAATCTCAGCAGCCTGCTTTGCGTTTAATGACTGACTATCAGATAGTTGTTCTTTGGTATTATCAAGCTGTTCTTTGGTATTATCAAGTTGTTCTTTGGTGTCAGCGAGCTGTTCTTTTGTTTCACTGAGTTCGGCTTCAAGAGTCAATTGTATGGTATTGCGATCCATGATGGCAAGTGCTTCTGAATACATATAGATCAACTCCTTTGGATTTTTTCGGAACTCTGCGATTTCCTTATACAATTCGCCAAATTCCGGGTAAAGGGTTAATAAGTTTATAATATCTGCAGGCTCATCAGAGCTTAAAAAGGTAAGCCATGCATTTAGTCTGTTATCTATATTTTGAACTACTTTATGAAACGTGTCAAGAGATACAGAACTCTTTAAGAATATGTACCTTTTGCTGTAAAAGTTCTGACAAAAAACTTTCTAGGCGTTCGGGATGAAACATTGGTGAAAAGATTTTCCTGAAAAATGGATCGTAGGTGATTTTAAGTCCACGTTGTCCTTGAATAAAGGCAAGAATTTTTTCCCGTTCATTAGGGGCAAAATTTTGAAACCTTTCGTAGGCTTCAGGCTCAGATTTGATTAGAGACAGGGCTTCTTCTTTTGAGATAGATTTGCCAAATGCATCAGATAGTTTTTGTTTGTTACTCAATAATGTTCTCCTTGATGTAATAGATTTGTCATGACGAGGGAAGAATAGCATAATTAAGGACTGTTGTCTATGCAAATGTAAAAAATCATACTTGAAATGTAAAAAATGGATTCTGAAATGTAAAAAATCATACAAAATTTTTTTGTGACTATAGGGTAAGCTATAAATGAATAATATGTATAATGAAATTTCTGAATATCGTTATTACTTTGATCATAATGCATGGTCTAAATATACAGACATTTATGACAGAATAAATACAGATAGTTGTAGTTTGGATTGGTGTGAACAGGCTTATGGTGTCCCAAGATTGAATGAACCATATTTGGCAGTGAATATCTGTA
>JAFPAQ010000179.1 GCA_017424235.1 Lachnospiraceae bacterium
AAAAACTTAAGGATGCAGTAGGAGAGTATGAAGCCGATAATGCTATTGATGTAGATGATGATATTGTTGATGTAGCTGAAATACAGCAAGCAGACTATACCGTACCTGAGGCGGATAATGATAAGCTTAAAGATATTCTTGAAAGGTTATGCGCGGCATC
Organism: Lachnospiraceae bacterium; assembly: GCA_017424235.1. GTDB lineage: Bacteria > Bacillota > Clostridia > Lachnospirales > Lachnospiraceae > COE1. Next base: position 161 of record JAFPAQ010000179.1, read on the forward strand.
AGATGAATTTGATTCTCTTCTTGTGGATTGCATAATTGATGAATTAAATGCAGTGAGAATATCTGACAGCAATCTGGCTAAAATGAGTCAGAAGCTTGTAAGTCTTAATGAAGAGTGCGAGTATCTGGAGATAGTGGACCTTTGTAAAGAGATGATAGATTCTATTAATTAAAAATGGAAAAGTTATAGTAGTATAACTTAAGAAAAATAAGCACACACTACTTAATAATAAAAAAGAAATACAGGTTACAGTCATTATTTAGGAGTGTGTGCATATATGATAAGTCAGATACAGGCATATATAATAATGTTTCTTACAGGAGGTTTTTTATACTGTGGAATAGAAATTCTGTACAGGGGATATTCCCACATATCTATGCTTATAGCAGGAGGCATATGCTTTTTGCTTGTTGGAGTCGTTGAAGGTATACTTGGTACTACTGCTTCCATAATAAGCCAGATGTTGTGGTGTGGGATTATGATTACAATGGTTGAGTTGATTGTTGGAATTATCGTTAATAAACATATGAATTTAAATGTATGGGATTATTCAGGGGAGCAGTACAATTTTAAAGGCCAGATATGTCTTCTTTATTCTAATATATGGTTTCTGCTCTCGTGTCCGATGATTCTTCTTCATGACTATATGAAATATATGTTGCTGGGAATTCAGATTCCGCATTATAAAATCTTCTGAATAAAAAAAGTCGTAAAAGAAAGAGCTTCGTTTTGATATAAAAGCGAAACTCTTTCTTTTACTTTATACGTTGTTCATAAATCAGACAGCCTTAGCAGTCTCATAAGCTTTCTTATAACTAAGAACTTTATTTATGTATGATTTACAGTATGAAGGAATTCCTCCGTTTCTTCTGACAGCACCGCTTCCAGCATTGTATGCGGCAAGAGCAAGCCTTACATCACCGTTAAATTCCTTGAGTTTAAGTGAGATACATTTTGCACCGCCCATTATATTCTGCTCAGGGTCATACGGATTTTTAACACCAAGTCCGGCAGCAGTAGACGGCATAAGCTGCATGATGCCAATTGCACCCGCACTTGATACATCATTAGGATTAAAATTCGATTCTGCTTTTGCGATAGCCTTTAAAAGACTTTCCGGAACATTATATTTTTTTGCGGCAGCTTTAAAATAAGCATCATATTTTGTTTTTTTCATAGAAGAGGCAGAGGTTGTACTGACAGAAGGTGAGGTCTTTTTGACCTTTGGAGTTTTCTCGTCAGCAACATCAACGTATTTATATACATCGCCTGTTTTTGGATTAGTGTATATAATATCTTTATCCTCATTTGAAGTATTGTTTACTTTATTATTATTTTTTTCATCGTTTTTTGATTCATTTATTGTATTTTCTTCTTCCTCGAGTACATCATTAAATTTTGTAATAGTAGTATGACGTTTACTGCCGTCAGAAAATGTACGTAAAGGTTTTATATTTGGATATGTTACAACATTCAACATCGTATCTCCCCCGCTATAGCTGAAAAAGTTCTTTAAGTTTCAAATCATTTGAAACTTTACTTGATGGTTTAATTATTGGTTTATTGTTTGGATTGACGTGTGCTTTTTTACAATCTGAATCAACGACCTGCTTAAGATTTGCCATAACAGTGTCAGCTTTTACAGGTTCGTTTATATTAACAGATATACATT
>JAFPAQ010000180.1 GCA_017424235.1 Lachnospiraceae bacterium
AAGCAGATTTCGGATATTTATGAGAGTAATCGCTATCTTTTGGAGGGAGATCTGTTAAGCGATAATGAAAAGGATTACTTTAAGTCTGTCAATACCAAAATGCCATTAAAGGTGGCAGAGAATGCATTGAACTCATTGTCAAATTTTATCAGCAGGTATTATAAGAAAAAAGTAATTATTCTGGTAGATGAATATGATACACCGATGCAGGAGGCATGGATAAATGGTTATTGGAATGAAGCAGTAGCTTTTTTTAGAAGCCTGTTTAATACATTATTTAAGACTAATCCATATATTGAAAGAGGAATTATTACAGGTATTACCAGAATATCCAAGGAGAGTATCTTTTCTGACCTCAATCATATTAAGGTGGTAACTGTAGGCTCGGATATGTATGCAGACTGCTTTGGATTTACGCAAAAGGAAGTGTCTGATGCCCTTGAGGAATATGATTTATCTGATCAAAAGGATGCTGTAAAGGAATGGTATGATGGCTTTACCTTTGGCAGATACACAGATATCTATAATCCATGGTCTATCATCAATTATCTGGATAACAAAAAAATTGACAGCTACTGGTCAAATACCAGCTCCAACGGACTGATAAACAGCCTGTTGCAAAAGGGAGATGCCAATGTCAAACAGATACTTGAGGGACTTATAAAAGGAGAAGCCTTTAATGCTAAAATAAATGAGGATATCGTATTTGCTCAGCTTGACAGTGATAATGATGCCATATGGAGTCTGATGCTTGCGGCAGGATATCTTAAGGTTGAAAAGATAGAAGCTGATGAATATGATACAGATGTATATACTCTTAATGTCACGAATCGTGAGACAGTCCGTTTCCTGAGAGATATGATCAGCAGATGGTTTAGCAAGTATAAAGGATTGTACTATTCTGATTTTATAGAATCATTTCTTAAAGGTGATATTGAGGAAATGAATATATGCATGAATGATATCACAGAGACAGTATTTAGTTTTTATGATGTAGGTAGTGGAAAGAAATGGAAACAGGCAGAAAGCTTTTATCATGGTTTTGTGCTTGGGCTTATGGTTGAGCTTGCAAGGGATTATGTCCTTAGATCAAACAGGGAAAGTGGAAGAGGAAGATATGATGTTATGCTGATTCCAAAAGGAGACCGGGATGCAATGATCATTGAGTTTAAGGCAGTGCGTGATGATAAAAAAGAAACCCTCGAAAGCGCATTGCAGATGGCTTTGGAGCAGATAGAAAGCAAAAATTATGAGCAGGATCTTATTTCGATGGGCATAACCAAAGACAGAATAAAGAAGTATGGTTTTGCCTTTGAGGGAAAGACGGTGCTTATCGGAACCAAAGAAGATAATTGAGCAAAAGTGCCGGGGCATGCTGTATAGTGTTTCCGATATAGTAGAAATAGTGCCGGGGCTTGCTGTATCGTGTTTTTAGGCGATACAGAAGCCCTGTCCCTATTGCGACCTATTGCGAAAAGATTAACTAAACGACATTGGTCCCGTCCCTTTTGAGAACATATATACACAAAATCCCCGTCTTTCTGTGAATTGACATGGAAATATTGACGTGATAACATGAAAATAGTAAAACAAGACTAAGGATGAGTATGGATGGAAACACATTTATCACAGACTATAGATATTACAAATGAAAGTGCACGTTATGATACAAGCGTAAAAGAGATGCTTGCGGATAAGCAGGTGTTGGCAAGGATTCTTAAGTATTCATTAGCGGAATTTCAGGATGATGAGATTGCAGATATTATAAAAAATATGGATATGCCAATGATATCCCAGGTTCGAATGGAGCCCGGACAGACCAACTTGAATAAAGTAGAAACGACATCCGAGGAAGACAGTATTCCCGGAGAAGGAAAGGTTTTCTATGACATTAGATTTTCAGTATTCAGAGGAACAGGACAGATTAAGATCTTAATCAATCTGGAGGCTCAGAAGACCACGAAAGAGAGTAAATTAGGTTATCAGCTTGACAATCGTATTATTTATTATCTGGGCAGAATGGTTTCCGCTCAGAAAGAAGTAGAATTTACCAGATCGAATTATAATGATCTCAAACACGTAAGAAGCATATGGATCTGTATGGACAGTGAAGATGACGAAGATTCGATCAATCGAATTTGCTTAACGCAGGAAACAGTATATGGAAAGGAAATGGTATTAAGCAATCTGGATAAGGTTGTAGGCGTTATTATCAGACTGAGAAAAAATGAAAAGGCAGCTGAGTCCAAAAACATATTGGTTGCAATGTTGGAAGAGCTGCTGAAAAAAGATTCTGTTGATGTAAAAAAACAAAAACTGGTGGAACAATATGGATTGATCATGAACGATGAAACCGGAAGGAGACTGGACGTTATGTGTAATCTTAGTGAAGTTGTAATGGAAAAAGGAATAGAAAAAGGAATAGAAAGAGGAATAGAAAAAGGGGAAACACGTCTCAACAATCTCTATAGGTTATTGATGGAACAAAATAGAATAGATGATTTGCAAAAGGCTATTGCAAATGAGGAATATCGTTCGGCATTATATGCAGAATTTAACCTATAAAAAGGTTCGCAAAAGAGGTACGTTTAAAGTGCATGGAAACAAAACACCATGCACTCTTTTATTTGGCGCAAGGTATCTGCCAGGGTCAGACCCCATTAAAATTATGTAAACTTTTCAGAAAAGGTATTGACAGATACTTGACGGTATCGAGGAGAGTGCACTTCGTAAAATAAGGGTTTTGCGAATAGTTAAGAGATTAGACCCTGCAAAACATAAAAAGACTGTCGTTTTATCAAATCGATAAAGCGACGGTCTTTTATTACCAATATCTTTTAACTTCTTTTGTTGCAGTTTCTTCATTATAGTCTAGTTCTTCCATGACCTGATCAACAGCTTCCTGGAACGTTCCATTATAACGCTTGCACATTTTAACAATACCCTCAACAATACCCTGGCTTATACCTTGGCTTATACCCTGGCTTATACCTTGGCTTATACCTTGGCTTATACCTTGTTCTAATATTGTCTTATCATGAGCTTTCATAATCTTTTCTTCATCGAATAAAGTAACCATCATGTCAATGACCTCCTTTTCTCTGCTTTCAAGATATTCTTTCAATACATTTTTATCCTTACATATTCTGATTGTTTCTCTGACTGCCTGTTTGGTACGGCCATGTATCTTGCACTGTTCGTTGTAGACTTTTGTAAAAGTAACATATTCGCCAATGATATCATCAGTTTCACCATACAGCATATTTACAGTTACATCTATTCCGGACGCTTTTCCTTCAAAAAATTCGTCAGCAAGGTTGATTGTTTTGGGTTTGGTCTTTCGTTCACCGGTATATACTACATAGAATTCCGGTTGTGGAATATTCGCTTTTTTGCTTGTATAAAGATCAATGTTCTTTTCGTCGATATATTCCTTTAAAGTCTTTGCATAATAAAGGATTACACGGATTAAAATATTCATTGTCCATGTTGACTGTGCTTCTACCAGACAGATTAGCCTTTCACCAACTGTAAAGCCCAAATCGTTATACAGGTCATTTACAAGAACATTTTCCAAGGTTACAATTTTCAGATCATTCTCCGTTGTTTCAGTATCTTCCGGATGAAGCGCTCTATACATCTGAATGAGATATTTTTTATCACTAAACATATTTGTAAAAACACAGTCCTTGATATTTCGTTTTGCTACAATACCATCCGTCTTTTGCTTATCATTTGTATCTGACAATCGTTTATCCTCATTTCTTTTTCTATAATCGTTTTTTATACTAATATTATATCTTATATACAAACTGAAATCTACTTGAAAATGTTACTATAAAAATAGGCTTTGTACTAAGGGTTCTGTTCACTCATTCACAAAAAATTTTTGTATGATTTTTTACATTTCAGAATCCATTTTTTACATTTCAAGTATGATTTTTTACATTTGCATAGACAACAGTCCTTAATTATGCTATTCTTCCCTCGTCA
>JAFPAQ010000181.1 GCA_017424235.1 Lachnospiraceae bacterium
CCATTTCCAAGGCTGATGCGATTACCGCATCCATATCATAATATTTATACTCTCCAAGCCTGCCGCCAAAGATTACTTTACTCTCTTTATCTGCAAGTTCACGATATTTTGTATACAAATCACCATTCTTTTCATCGTTTACCGGATAGTATGGTTCATCACCAACTTTCCACTCAGAACTATACTCCTTACTGATGACTGTAGCATGTATATCATTTCCCTTTTCATCTTTACCAAATTCAAACCACTTATGCTCAATAATTCTGGTCCATGGAGTCTCTGCATCTGTGTAATTAACTGCTGCATTACCCTGAAAATTAGGAATATCCAGCACTTCATTTTCAAAGCGTACTGAGCGATATTCCAAAGCTCCTAACTTATAATTAAAATAAGAATCAATGGAACCGGTATAGATGACTTTATCTGTCATAGCATCATATATTTCTTTTTCTTCCAGATAATTTACACCAAGTCTTACCTCGATACCATCAAGCATATTGGCAACCATCCTGGTATATCCACCAACAGGTATTCCCTGATATAACGCATTAAAATAATTATTATCAAATGTAAATCGTACCGGAAGTCTCTTTATTATAAATGCAGGAAGTTCTGAACATTGGCGTCCCCACTGCTTTTGTGTATATCCTTTAATCAGCTTTTCATAAATGTCTGTTCCGACAAGACTGATTGCCTGCTCCTCAAGATTTTTCGGTTCTTTTATACCTGATGCCTGTTTCTGTGCTTCTATCTTTTCCCATGCTTCCTGTGGAGTTACAACTCCCCACATCTTATTAAAGGTATACATATTGAAAGGAAGGGAATAGAGTTCGCCCTTATAGTTTGCTACAGGTGAATTGGTAAATCGGTTAAACTTTGCAAACTGATTTACATATTCCCATACTTGTTTATTATTGGTATGAAAAATATGTGCACCGTACATATGCACATTTATTCCTTTTATCTTTTCAGTATAAACATTTCCTGCAATGTGGTTTCTTTTGTCTATAACTAAAACTGACTTTCCTGCTTTTTTTGCCTCATGAGCAAAGGTCGCACCATACAGACCCGCTCCAACTACTAAATAATCGTATTTCATGTTTTTTCTCCATTTGAGTTTATTTAATTCATTATACTTCTTTTTTTGACACAAAGCATCTGTTTTGTTCTATTTTTACATTTGCATTTTTCATAATGTTTTTTGACACACTATAATCCGGATTGTCTGAAGATTTTGGCAAAAATTTTCTTTGTTAAAGATATTGTATAAAATACAGTGTATATGTCCAAAGACTTTTCAGATACCTCTTCTTCTGTGTTGCAACTGTGACAACTGCTTCACTCTGATAATTACCACTCCAGTCCTTTACCAAACAGGCATTGTGATTCTTATCATATCCTGTAACATCTGAATCAATAGCTTCAACATATTTCCACTCACAGTCAAACAGATCTTCATAAGAACACTTCTCCAATATTGATTCTATATAATACGACAAAAGCTTACACTTTTTAAGTGCTTCTCGCTCTTTCTGCGATTTAATTTATCTCATAAACACTATAGCACCTTTTAGCAAATCACGCCACTTTTGTTTATGTGTTTCTTCTTTACTGATTCCATAAAGCGATATTATTTCTGTCGTATCCTTCTGCTCTAAGTTCTCTGCCTTGATAACCCTGTTTCCATCGAACAGATAATAATTAAACAGATCTGCAAATCTCTTTTTGTACGATTTTTTACATTTCAAGTATGATTTTTTACATTTGCATAGACAACAGTCCTTAATTATGCTATTCTTCCCTCGTCATGACAAATACATTACATCAAGGAGAAATAACTATTGAGCAAAAAGAAAAATGAATTAATTGTTAATCAGTCCAATCTGGGAGAAAAGCTTTGGGATGAAATCACAAAATCAATTGCTGACCATATGCCAAACCAACTCTTTCCACTCTTTCGTGAGGCATTCGGAAAAACATATCCAAAAGGCACTTCCATCCAGCTTCTTCAAACGGAATATCCCATACCTGACAAGAAAACAAATAAAAAACTGACCTCTGTCTACTCAGATATCACACTGCTTGTAAATGGAACAGACCTATATCATATCGAATGCCAGATGAGCAATGACGCTGACATGATTGTCCGTATGATTGAGTACGATTTTCACTTCGCCTTACGCCATGGAATACAAATGGAAGCTCCAAATATCTATACTCTTTACTTTCCTAACTCTACTGTACTCTATCCCGACACAAAAGAAAGCATCCCTGATAACCTTATCTGTCGTGTAATCTTTCCTGACGGCAGTATCCACAAATATCAGGTTCCTACCATGAAAATTCAGAGCTACAGCCTTGAAGATATCCGTCAAAAGCATCTTACTCTCTTCATTCCCTTCAAACTCTTAAGTTTCCGCCCAAGGCTCAAATCCAAGACCAATCCAATCCGGCAAAATGAATTGACAGAATATATTAAAGAGCTTATATTTATCTTAGATGAAGAGTACAAAAACGGTAACATTACCAACCATGAATACAAAGACTATATTGGTCTCATTAATCTTGCTGCAGAACGTGTTTTCAATTCTCAGCAAGACCTAAAAGAGGAGGTGCTCAATGTGACTAAATCTGTTCTCGTACTACCAAGTGACCTTTATCGGGAAGCCGAAGAAGCCAAGCAGCTACGCCAGACGCTTAAAGAGAGGGAAGCTGAAATTGCTGACAAGAATGCAATACTCGCTGACAAAGATGCAAAACTCGCTGATAAAGATGCAAAACTCGCTGATAAAGATGCAAAACTCGCTGATAAAGATGCCATAATTGCTGAATTAACTGCTCTGTTAAACAGTAAATAAAGCACACATAAAGCAAAGAATAATTGGTTCTTTAACTTTGCTGCAAAACGTGTTTTCAATTCTCAGCAAGACCTAAAAGAGGAGATACTCAACTTGCCAAACAAGCAGACAAAATTGCAAGGCTTAAAGAAAAGGAAGCTGAGCTTGCAAAACTTCAAGAAAATATCTACAAGGTAAAGAATAATAATACACCCACAGCATAAACTGTAAACCAATGGAGAGATTCGCAAGTAAAACATATTGCGAATCTCTTTTGGTTAGGGCTATATTGGTGCATGACACAACTTGTATTATATTCAGGTTTTATTATTGAATCAAACCTATATTGCATGAATGATATTTATTAAAATTTATGAGTTATTTCACTATTTTTTAGTCTTTTACATAAAATTTTGCTCATTAACCTAACCTCCAATTTTTTGATGCCTTTGTTACGCGAAATGACAACTCCTTGATTAGTATGTATAATAGTCTTTATTCTATCATAACAATCAGCATATTTTGAGTTTTGTACCTTTCTATACACCACTACTTTAATTGTACCAAAACATCCGTTTTGTTCTATTTTTTACATTTCAAGTATGATTTTTTACATTTGCATAGACAACAGTCCTTAATTATGCTATTCTTCCCTCGTCATGACAAATACATTACAACGAGGAGAAACAACTATATTAATGAGTAAAAAAACATCTAAACCTTCCCAGACGCTTGAACAGGCTACAGGCAAAATTCCCTACAACATGACAAACGACTACATGTTTCATGCTGTCCTTCTGAAAAACAAATTTGTCCTTACCGGACTGATTGGTTCACTTCTACATCTTGATCCGCAAACACTCGATGTCACCGTTTCAAATCCTGTCACCCCAGGAAACAGAAATGACAATAAACTGTATATTCTTGACATTTATGTCGTCATCAATGGCAAGACACGGCTGAATCTCGAAATGCAGGTCATCAACTATGACAACTGGCATGAACGCTCCCTCTGCTATCTGTGCCGTTCGTTCGATAATGTCGCAAAGGGCACAGATTATCTTACCGTCATGCCTGCGATACAGATCAGCTTCATTGACTTTGAGCTTTTCCCGGAAGCACCGGAGTTCTATGCAACCTACATGATGACAAACATAAAAAATCAAAGGATTTATACTGACAAATTTAAGCTGTCTGTGATACAATTAAATCATATAGAACTCGCAACTGACGAGGACCGCCTGTATGAAATCGACAAATGGGCTGCCCTATTCAAAGCCAAAACATGGGAGGAGCTGAAATCTATGGCTGTATCAAATCAATATATGGAAGCTGCTGCTAATACAATCTTTGAACTTAGCTCTGACGAATTTGTCAGGGAACAGTGCCGCGCCAGAGACGAATATAATGCCTATGTAAAACGCCAACAGCAAATTATTGCTGAGAAAGATGCTGAAATTGCAAAGCTCAAAGAAGAGCTTCGTAAAGCCAAAAAGAATAATATACCCACAGCATAAGCTGTAAACTTATAAAGAGATTCGCAAGTAAAACATATTGCGAATCTCTTTTGGTTCAGGCTATATTGGTGCATGACACAACTTGTATTATATTCAGATTTTATTATTGAATCACACCTATATTGCATAAATGTGCTTTATTAAAAATTTACGAGCTATTTCACGGTTTCTTAATATTCTTTATCAGATTTTGCGTGTACTTGACCCAAGTACCTCATTAGATAACTTTAATGGCTGCTCATTACTATATGTCATATTCTTCTATGAGCATATGATATATTGCATCTCTTGACTCACCCTTCTTATTTTCAAAGAAATGCACATTATATTCCATTCCTCTACCTGTTTCAAAAAATTCCGAAACTCTATCAATAATCTGACAATAATCACTGCATAGATATTTTTTATCAACCTTATCCATAAAGTCAACTCTCCGATAACCATTCATTCCACATTTAAATTCATCCATATCCGGAATATATGATAGAACTGGAATATTCAAATAAATGAAATCAAACATATACGATGAAAAGTCCG
>JAFPAQ010000182.1 GCA_017424235.1 Lachnospiraceae bacterium
AAACATAAGTTTGGAAAATATAGATATACATAAGGATGGTGAATTGCACATGGCAGAGAACAAAATACAGGTAAACAGTAAACATAAGGACAGACTTTTCAGGTTTATATTTGGCAGTCCGGAGCGCAGGGAATATACATTATCGTTATATAATGCGCTTAATGGGTCATCTTATACGGATCAGGATGATTTTGAGTTTACAACGATAGATGATGTCATTTATATGGGCATGAAGAACGATATATCATTTATGATTGGAACAGAAATGCCTTTATATGAGCATCAGTCAACATATAATCCCAATATGCCTGTAAGAGGACTGATGTACTATGGCAAGCTCTACGATCAATGGTTCTCTATGAATCACAAGAATCGATTTGGAAAAAATTTAATTAAGATTCCAACGCCACAATATGTCGTATTTTATAATGGGATAGATCAGCATGAGGATCGGGAGATATTAAAGCTGTCAGATGCATTTATGTCAGAGGATAAGCCGGATGGATATGAGTGGACAGCCATCATGATCAATGTTAATGAAGGGCATAATAAAGAACTGCTGGATAATTGTAAGATACTGCAGGAATATGCGGCTTTTATCAATCTGGTAAGAAAGTACATTCATAAATATGGTAAAAAAGCAGGTATTGACAAAGCTGTAGATGAATGTATCATGAACGGTATATTAACAGATATTTTAGTGAAAAATAAGTCAGAGGTGGTCGGTATGTGTTTAACAGAATATGATGAAGTTGAACAAAGAGAATTTGATCGTGAAGAAGGAAGAATTGAAGGAAGAGAACAGGGTGAAGAACTAAAGCTTATAAAGCTGATCTGTAAAAAGATTGCTAAAAATAAAACTCCAGAAGAAATAGCGGAAGACTTAGAGGAAGATTATTCGGAGATTAAAATCATTTATGATGAAGCCTTAAAACATGCCCCCGAGTATGAAGCGCAGGATATTTATGGTGCTTTGCATGACCAAAGTGAGGCAAAAACTAATTAGGTCACAGCTGAGAGATTGAGGAATGAACATAGAATGGGACAGGGGACAATACCCTGTCTCTTTTTATTTCTTTTATGCAGATATAAAACATGTACAAAAAAAGTCTGGTATAGTGTCACAATTGCTCAAATAGTATACATAATATTGACAATATGGCGGAAAAAGTCTATGATTTAGTTATAGTTATGAAGTAGATGTTATGTAGAGTAAAAGGGAAAAACGATTATTAGTAAGTTATGGAGTAACTATGAAGGTACTGAATAGTTACGCAGTGGATATAAAAAGGGGAACATATGGCAACAGAAGGTAATGACATAAAAGTCTTAGTCAAATTAGTAGGTAATGACTTAAAGGCAAGGTATTCCGGATCAGCATTTGGCATAATCTGGGCATACATACAGCCGCTCGTCACAATACTCGTATTCTGGTATGTTTTTCAGATCGGGTTCAAAAATCCACCGGTAGAAAATGTCGAATATATCCTTTGGTTCGTAGCAGGATTTATTCCATGGACATATTTCAATGATGGAGTTTTGAGCTGCACGAATGTATTTTACGAGTATTCATATCTTGTAAAAAAAATGAAATTTCAGATTTGGCAGTTGCCAATTATCAAGGTGCTGTCTTCTTTTTGTATTCACGTATTTTTTATGATTTTTATATTAGGGATCTATATGGCATATGGATATAAACCGCAGTTATCATGGATCAGCATCATATATTATTCATTGTGTGCCACTGTGTTGCTGATCGGAATAAGCTATATGGTATCGTCCCTGTCTGTTTTCTTCAAAGATTGGGGACAACTGGTAAATGTAGTAATGCAGATTTTATTCTGGCTGACACCGATCTTTTGGGACATATCATCAATGACAGAGACTGCGGTT
>JAFPAQ010000183.1 GCA_017424235.1 Lachnospiraceae bacterium
GACGCACGCCGATATCGCAGCGGCATTCTCGGTATGTTATAAGATTACACAGAATTATTTTGATGCGGAAGATATGACACAGGAGACATTTTTAGCAGTATACAAGGCACTTCCTGAATTTGATGGGGTCAATCCGGGAGGCTTCATTACAAGGGTAGCTACCAATAAATGTCTGGATTATCTAAAAAGAGCCGGCAGGCGGGAAATTCCTATGGAGAATGATATATTACATCAAAATAAATCAACGTCACCGCCGCCTGAGGAACATATACTTCAGACGGAAGTTGATAATGAATTAAAAAGTTTATGCAGCAGTTTAAAACCTCCATATGATTATGTGGCGGGGGAGTATTATTGTAAAGGACATACAGCAGCGGAGATTGCGGCAAAGTCAGGTAAAAAAGTTAAGACTATACAGACGCAGATACGACGTGCGAGACAGATGCTTCAGAAAAAATGGAAAGCTGTTAATAAGAATGGAGGGCGGAGCGATGGCACATTTAACGGATGAACAGATAAGCAGATATATGTCAGGAAAAATGTCAGAGGAGGAGCAGATGGATTTTTTGACACATACAGCCGTATGTGATTTTTGTTCCGGCAGGTGGGCATCTCTTATTGAAGATAAAGAATTAATAATGCCCCCACCTGATCTTGCATCGGATATTTTAAAACAGACCGTATACAAAAAGACTCTTATGCTAAATGCTGATAATTTCATAGAAAAGCAAAAACAAAGGCAGAGAGAGTTCTGGACATATACGGCAAAGGTAGTGCTTGCAATGAGCATGGCAATATTAATGGTATTTTCAACAGATATAAGTTTTAGTTATAAATATACAAAGACAGAAAACAGTGTGGAAATTCAGTACAATAGTTTTACAGATTCTATAGGTAAATCGTCTGATAAAATACGAAACAGCATAAAAAAGAAATGGGATGGATTTTTAAATGAGATTGGACGAGGCAGTTATAAAGAAAGCGAGGATAAATAAATGGCACATAAAAAGAATGTATTTTTAAATTTTTGTTTTTCATGTTTTCCGGGTGCAGGTCAGATGTATCAGGGATTTATAAAAAAAGGCGTAAGCATAATGACTTTGTTCTTAGGAATAATAGCAATTGCTGATATATTAAATGTCGGTGAACTTTGTTTTATTTTGCCTGTTATATGGTTCTACAGCTTCTTTGATGCGATGAACAGTAACTCTTTGCCAGACTTTGAGTTTGCGCAGCTTAGGGATGAATTCATTATATTTAAAGATGTCGAAGACTTAAGGATGTCAGTTCATCGTTTTAGGATGCCGATAGCTATAGGATGTATTGTTTTTGGCGGATATTCTCTTATAAAAGTATTCTTTGATATGATTTCGGATATGGTAGAGATTCCGGGAGATATATATTGGGAGGTTCATAGATGGGTTAACGGTAATATTCCAAGAGTGGCAATAGCGTTGCTTATAATCTGGTTTGGAATGCATCTAATCAAGGGAAAGAGAATTGATATCAATAACAGAGATAATTATGATAGTGGTGTCATATACGGAAAAATGAATGAA
>JAFPAQ010000184.1 GCA_017424235.1 Lachnospiraceae bacterium
AAGCTCTGTAGTAATAAATCCACGTCCTTTGCAGTTAGGACATGCACCCTTTCCATTAAAGGTAAACAAACTACTGTCTGCATTGTTTTCAATGGCAAATACCTTTCTGATCTCATCAAAAAATCCTAAGAAAGTACATACTGTTGAACGCCCTGTAGCTGTAATAGCACTTTGGTCAATTAATACCACCTGATCCTCATATTGCTTGGCAAATACATCACGAATAAGTGAAGACTTACCACTGCCGGCTACTCCTGTTACAACGGTCAGGATTCCTAATGGAATATCCACATCTACATTTTTCAAATTATGTATCGAAGCTCCTCTGACTTCAAGAAAACCTTTTGGTGTACGAACATTTTCTTTTATTTTTGTTTCTGTAGATAATCCTATTCCTGTTTTTGTTCCACTTATCAAAAGACTTTCATAGCTACCCTGAAACAGAACCTGACCACCATTTTTTCCGGCAAGAGGACCTATATCTATTACTTCATCAGCAATACTGATAATATCCTTGTCATGTTCAACTACAAGAACTGTGTTGCCTTTGTCACGAAGACTTTTCAATAAACGCGACATTCTATGAACATCTCTTGGATGCATACCTGTGCTGGGTTCATCAAAAATATATATCATTCCACAAAGAGAACTTCCCATATAACGTACAAGCTTAAGTCTTTGCGCCTCTCCTCCCGAAAGTGTAGAGCTTTCTCGATTCATAAAAAGATAAGGCAAACCAATATCTATCATTCTATCAAGTGAAGCTATAAGTTGTTCAGTTATTGTAGCTACTCTGCTATCCTTTATTTCTGCTAAAACCTCACGTAATTTAGAAAATTCCATTTCACACATATCATAAATACTATATCCATTTACCTTGCAGGAAAGAGCCTTTTCATTGAGCCTCTTTCCTCTGCAGTCAGGACATTCACACTCATACAAAAACTGTGCTATTCTCTTAAGTGTATAATCGGTCTGTTCTTCTACTCCCTTCATAAGAACCAGACGTTTGAACTGATTATAGACACCCTCTATTTTTTTATCCACTCTTTCTCCATTAGGTGTTCTACTGCCATACAGTAAAATATTTTGTTCCTCTTCACTCAAATTCTTCCACGGGACGTCTGTCCTAAAATATTCAGGCTTTCGATAAACCTTCCAATAATATTTTCCTGTTCCAAATGCAGGAAGCAAAAAGCATCCTTCATCATAAGTTTTCTCTACATCAATCAAATTATTGATATCAAAGTCCATTACCTTTCCAATACCGGCACAGGTCTGACACATACCATTAGGATTATTAAATGAAAAGTATGAAGCTGGTCCTATTGAAGGTGAACCAATCCTTGAAAAAAGTAATCTTAGCAAAGCATACATGTCACTTATTGTGCCAACTGTAGATCTGGCATTTCCACCAAGTCGGTCCTGATCAATAATTACAGATGGATTTAAGTTCTCTATCAATTCAACATGTGGTTTATCATACTTTGGAAGCCTTCCTCTCACCCAGGCTGAAT
>JAFPAQ010000185.1 GCA_017424235.1 Lachnospiraceae bacterium
AATGGACCAACGCATGGCATGGTCTTGAGGCCGTAACCAATCCTTTCAACGTTGCGTTCGGTCTTATGGTAATGCTCCTGGCAGTAAGTCTTGGTGCATTATACACCCACGAATAATAATCATTTTAGACCTTTGCTATCAGCTTGCTGACTAAATAGTGAAAGGATGGTTTTTATGAAGTTACCCAACGGATACGGAAGCGTTGTAAAACTTTCCGGAAAAAGAAGAAGACCTTATCAGGTAAGAAAGACTGTAGGCTGGCACTATGATAAGGAAAAAGACAAGCAGGTTCAGGATATGATTACAATTGGATATGCCGCAACAAAAGCAGAAGGCTTACAGATGCTGGCAGAATACAATAACAATCCATTTGATACCAAATCTGCTAAAATGACATTTTCAGAAGTATATGATGAATGGTCTAAACGAAAATTCCCTACTATTTCTGAATCTAATGTGAAAGGATATTCTGCATCATATAAAGCATGCGAATCCCTTTACAACAAAGTTTTTAAGGATATTAAATTAGTTGATTTACAGAATGTGATTGATACCTGTGGAAAGAATTTCCCCACATTAAAGAAAATTAAGGTATTATTCAATCAGCTATATGACTACGCCTTAAAGAATGACATTTGCAACAAAGACTACTCAAGCTATGTAGATGTTGTACAGTATAAGGATCGTAATCCTAATAAGTATGACAGAAACAAATTTGAGAAAAGTGAAATCGATTTAATCTGGAAACAGAAAGATGATAAGTATTACCAGATTGTATTAATGCTTATTTATAGTGGAGTTCGAGTTTCTGAATTGTTAGATTTGAAGAAAGAGAAAGTCCATCTTGACGAACAGTATTTTGATGTTATCTGTAGTAAAACAGAAAATGGCATTAGAAAAGTTCCAATTTCAGATAAGCTCCTACCCTACTACAAAGACTGGTACAAATCTTGTCCAGAATGTGAGTATTTACTACACACAGAAGATGGTAAGCATTTCTTGTACCGAAACTACTACGATGGCTATTTTAAACCTTTAATGGAACAGTTGAATATTCAGCGTACACCTCATTGTTGCAGACACACTTGCATATCAATGTTAGCTGAAGCAGGTGTAAATCAGACAATAATCAAAAAAATTGTGGGACACTCCGGTGCTATGACTTTGACAGAGAAAGTATACACACACTTTGATATAGAGGAGCTTGTAGATGCGATTAATAAGATTTAAATTAAGAAAGGACATTCCCCAGTATTTGTACTGAAAAATGTCCTATACATATCATAATCTTTGTTGCATACCTGTTGCATATGTGTTGCATTTGATGTAAATTCCAGCACATCTGACAACTTTCCACAACTTCTGTAACCCTTGTAAAATGGGCTTTTCTTGATATTCTCGTTTCGAGAAAATTATCTCTTTGAGAACTGTGGTGCTCTACGAGCTGCTTTGAGACCGTATTTCTTACGCTCTTTCATACGAGGATCACGTGTTAAGAATCCAGCCTTCTTAAGTGTTGGTCTGTATTCTCCATCAACCTGTAATAAAGCTCTTGAGATACCGTGTCTGATTGCACCAGCCTGTCCTGTATATCCGCCACCTTTTACATTAACAAGTACATCGTACTTATCAAGTGTTTCTGTAGCTACTAATGGCTGACGAACGATAACTTTTAAAGTCTCAAGACCAAAATACTCGTCGATTGTTCTCTTGTTGATTGTAATGTTACCTGTACCAGGTACTAAATATACTCTAGCGATAGATTTCTTTCTTCTACCAGTGCCATAATATCTTGAAGCATTTGCTGCCTTTGCCATGATTATTTTCCTCCTTTATATTGACTAAAATGTTAATACTTCAGGCTTCTGAGCTGCATGTTTGTGCTCTGGTCCTGCATATACATATAATTTCTTATACATTTCACGTCCTAAAGGTCCCTTAGGAAGCATTCCCTTAACTGCATGTTCAATAACCTCTTCAGGTTTCTTGTTAAGTTTTTCTCTTAATGTAGCTTCTTTCATACCACCAACATAGTCTGAATGATGATAATAAATCTTCTGATCCATCTTCTTACCAGTAACAGCAATCTTCTCTGCATTGATAACGATTACATAGTCACCTGTATCAATATGAGGAGTGAAGATAGGTTTGTTCTTTCCTCTTAATACGCTTGCAACTTCTGATGCTAAACGTCCTAATGTCATGCCTGTAGCGTCTACTACATACCACTTTCTATCAATTGTAGCTGGGCTAGCCATAAATGTTTTCATTATGTTACCTCCATATATTTTTACCGAATCTTTCGGTGATGCTATAACTGACTATCCTATCAGAACCCTCCTAATACGGAATGTCCGGCCGTATTCATTAAATTCATAGGCGTCAAGATACATCGGGCACACACTTACAACATAATATCGGGGCTTTGACATTATTTTTCGCATGTTGCCACATTGAAATATTATATTATAGGTGTCTTAGCGTGTCAATATATTTTCTTTAATATTTGATACTTTTTTCCAGGCGAATTATAAGTTAGTTACATTTAATCAATATACACCATCTACATATTCATATGACATCAACGTCAGTCCGCAGGCCGGTGCTGTAGGTCCTGATGCTGTCCTGTCTAAAGCTTCCAGCATATCTTTAACTTTTTGGGGTTCAGTTTTTCCCTTTCCAATCTCCATGAGAGTTCCTGCAATTATTCTTACCATATTATACAAAAAACCTGAACCTGTTACCTTTATTGAAATTATATCCTCATGCTTTGTGACAGATATGTCATATATGGTTCTTACTGTACTTTCAACTACTGTATTGACACTACAAAAACTTTTAAAATCATGTTCACCAATCAGATATTTAGCACCAGCCTTCATCAAATCTACATCCAATGGTACATATGTAAAATGAGAGTACAACCTTTGAGTAGGAAGTGCAAATTCCCGGTTTAAAATCCTGTATTCATAAGTCTTTTTACTATTTTGATGCCTTGGATGAAAATCCAATGATACCTGTTGTGACTTTTGAATACGTATATCATCCGGAAGCCGCTGATTTAAAGCGTAAGACACTTTTTCAGCAGGTATTCTTGCTTCTGTATCGAAAACAGCAATGTTTCCTAATGCATGAACCCCTGTATCAGTTCTTGATGCACCTATTACTTTTATATCTTCATGCAATAATTCACTTAAAGCTTCATTAAGTACTCCCTCAACAGTTATTGCATTTGGCTGTAACTGCCAACCATGATAATTTGTACCATCATATGCTACTGTTAGCATTACTCTTGTCATACTGATCCTCATTTCTGAACAATTTATTGCGAAGCGGCGACAAGAATTTCAGATTCTCATCTGCCATCAATGCTATTTGTTTTGCTCAGAAACAAATAGCCGTATGTAAAAAATAATTATTGTATTACATTAAAGTAAACAACCTTATTACTATTATATCTAAAGAAATACTTGCAAAAAGATATATAATCAGACATATATATGCTAACACATCTCTTTTCTTATAACACAGCGGCTTCATTTTTGTTCTATGTTCTCCACCTCTGTAACATCTTGCTTCCATTGCCATAGCCAAATCATTTGCTCTTCTAAAAGATGATATAAATAAAGGAACCAGCAACGGCACAAGACTTTTTGCTTTTTTTATTATATTTCCACTTTCAAAATCTGCCCCTCTTGCAAGCTGTGCCTTCATAATCTTATCTGTTTCTTCCATTAAAATCGGAATAAATCTTAAAGCAATTGACATCATCATTGAAATTTCATGAATCGGTATTTTAAATCTTTTTAATGGTTTCATTAATTTTTCCATTCCATCAGTTAATTGATTTGGCGTAGTAGTCAATGTCATAACAGATGAACCTATAATTAAAAAACATAATCTTAATGCCATATAAATTGCTGTCTTCAGTCCTTGTCGTGTAATTTTAAATATCCATAATGAAATAATGATATCTCCCGGTGTCATAAAAAGATTAAATATCACCGTTATCATAAGAAGGAATATTATAGTTTTCATTCCCTTTATCATATATCTAAACGGCACCTTTGACAGCTTTATCGCTATAATCAAAAAAAGTCCTGCTATTGCATAACCTGCTATTCCTTTAAAGAAAAAAAGAGAGATAATATATATTATTGTAGTTACCAATTTTACTCTTGGATCGAGTCTATGTATTACAGAATCAGTTTGATAGTACTGTCCTAAGGTAATATCCCTAATCATCTTCTATACCCGATCCTTTCTAAAATAATTATTCTTATTAAAATATTTTATTATTTCTGTCTTTGCTTCTTCTATAGTTGTCGGTTCATCACTGACATCATAACCTGATGCCCTCAATTTTTTCATAATATATGTTACTTGCGGTGCAGCAAGACCAATCTCCTCAAGTTCATCATAGTGTTTAAAAACTTCCTTTGGAGCATCATCAAACTTTACTCTGCCTTTATTCATAACAATTATCCTATCCACATATTTAGCCACATCATCCATGCTATGAGATACCAGAATCACTGTAATACCTGTTTCTTTTTTTAATTTTGCTATCTGGTCTAATATCTCATCACGTCCTTTGGGATCAAGTCCGGCTGTTGGCTCATCCAATATCAAAACATCCGGCTTCATTGCAAGAACTCCGGCTATTGCCACTCTCCTTTTCTGACCACCGGATAGTTCAAAAGGCGACTGATAAAAATAATCGTCTTCAAGTCCCACCAGCTTCAATGCCTCATATGCTCTTAGCTCAGATTCTTTTTGGGAAAGCCCAAGATTTTTGGGTCCAAAGCATACATCAGAAAAAACATCTGTCTCAAACAATTGATGCTCAGGATATTGAAAAACCAGTCCCACTTTACTTCTCAGTTTCTTTTTATCAAAACCCTCAGAGTCTATGTCCTCACCATTATAATATATATTACCACTGGTAGCTTTAATCAATCCATTTAAGTGTTGAACCAAGGTTGATTTTCCTGAACCTGTATGACCAATCAAACCAATAAACTGGCCATCCGGTATAACAATACTGACATTATCAAGAGCATATAAAGCCATTGATGTATCAGCTTCAAATACATGTGTAACTTTATCCAATATAATAGACATATTCTATCCTCTTTCCGCTCTCATTTGCAAATTATTAAGAGCCTCTACAAACTCTTCATCTGTTAGTATTCCATCAGGTAAATCAAAACCTTCTTTTTTCAGTTCATGTGCAAGAAGAGTTACTTGTGGCACATCCAATCTAAGTTCCTTCAATTTATCGACCTTTGAAAAAACCTCTTTTGGAGTCCCTTGTATTGTAACCTTTCCCTTATCCATTACATATACTTTATTGGCATAAATTACTTCTTCCATATAATGTGTAATAAGGATAATGGTTATCTTTTCAACATCATTCAATGCTCTTACAGCACGTATAACTTCTTTTCTTCCTTTTGGATCCAACATAGCTGTAGGCTCATCAAGAATAATACATTTAGGATGCATTGCAATTACTCCTGCAATTGAAACTCGTTGCTTTTGTCCACCAGAAAGCTTATTAGGAGAATATTTTCTAAATTCATACATTCCAACAGCTTTTAAGCTTTCTTCAACTCGTTCCCATATCTTCTTTGTTTCAATCCCCATATTTTCAGGTCCAAAACCGACATCTTCTTCAACCAGCTGACCAATAATCTGATTATCGGGATTTTGAAATACCATACCTGCTGTCTGTCTTATATCCCACAAATATTCTTCCTGTCTGGTATCCTTTCCATCAATCCATACAGAGCCCTCTGATGGATACAATATTGCATTTAAATGTTTGGCAAGTGTTGATTTTCCAGAACCGTTATGACCTAAAATAGCAACAAAATCTCCTTGCTCAATATCCAAATTCACATCATCAACAGCTTTGGTAATACCTTCCACATTGCCTTCTTCATCTCGTCTTATATATTCAAAAATCAAGTCTTTAACATTTATTATTCCCATCGACTTACTCCACATCAGTATATCTCTAAAGTGTAATATTCTTAAATATTCACACTCTCTTTTCATCATTCATTTTTTGTTGCATAAATGCCTGATATATCTTTCTTCTATTGTCTATTTCTTTTTGCTTTTTATCCATTTCAATCTGTCTTTTAATAGTTTCAGCTATCCAAATAGCACGAATCTTTTCCAAAGCCTCTTCTTCTTTACTCTTGGTATTCCTAATACCATTATTATCCTGATTTTTTCCATATCTTTTTTCCAATTCTGCATACTTCTTATTTGCACGATATTCTGCTTCCCATTTTAACACCTTGGCCCGCTCTTTTTCATTATCCTTTTGAGCCTGATATCTCTTTCTTGTATTTTCATCAGACTGATATATTTTGACCGGTCTCATATTTTGTTTATTTCCATATATATTTTGTCCACTATATCCATAGCTATTGCAGGGTGAAATGTTTTGTGATGGAATATATGGATTGTTAACTAAGTATTCATAAGCTTTTTGTATCATTATATAATACTCGCTTGTATCATTATATGGATTTGAATCCGGATGATATAGCTTTGCTTTATATCTGTAAGCTCGCTTAATTGTTTCCAAATCTGCATCTATTTTTACTCCCAAACAGTAGCAAGCCTGTTGTCGTGTTATTTGATAATTCTTATTCATATTCCCTTAAAAATACTGTATATACAGTCCCCCAAAAATTGTAATACCATAATAATGCAAAAGTATTATTTTGTAACTTATTTATTATACAATAATATAATTTACTTGTACATTGAATATTATTCTTTAAATGAATAAATATTGAAACAAAAAAAAGACGTTTCCATTAACCAGAAACGTCTTAAATAAGCAATCTATATTATACTAACTCAAGTACAACCTGCATTGCTCCGTCACCTTTACGCTGACCAATCTTGATGATTCTTGTGTAACCACCCTTACGTGAAGCATACTTAGGAGCGATTTCATCAAATAATTTAGCAACTAAATCAACTTCCTTTGTATTTTTCTTCTTACCAGCGTTCTGAGCAGGAACTTCTTTTACAGAGTATAAAACTTTAAGCATCTGTCTTCTTGCATGAAGTCTTGAAGGCATATCTTTCTTGATTTCCTTTTCTACTTCATCATATACTGTAACAGTCTTGCCATCTTTCTTTTCTTTTACTCTCTTGCCTTCAGCATCTTTCTTTGCAACTTTTGCAGTAACCTTTACTGTCTCAAAGTTATCTTTTTCTTTGATAGCTAATGCTATCATTCCTTCAACCATTTTCTGAACTTCTTTAGCTCTTGCTTCAGTTGTGATGATTCTTCCATCTTTGCTAGCTATTAATGCTGTAACCTGACCTCTAAGTAAAGCTTTTCTCTGATCTGATGTTCTTCCGAGTTTTCTATATTTTGCCATAATTGGCTCCTTTCATTGAGAGGAAACCTAGCCTAAATTTCAAAATTTAAGCTACCCTCATTCGTGGAACAAATGACAACGCACTTTGGTCTTACTTATCAAATGTTAATTAATAAATTCCATTTTATGAGTTAAACAAGTGCGCACTCATCGGAATTACCGCACCTGCCATTTATATTATGCTTACATTTATTCATCTAATGGATTTAACTGTAAGCCTAACTCCTTTAATTTAGCTAAAACTTCATCTAATGATTTACGTCCTAAGTTACGAACTTTCATCATATCCTCTGAAGTCTTATTTGTAAGTTCTTCTACTGTATTAATACCAGCTCTCTTTAAGCAGTTATATGAACGAACTGAAAGCTCAAGTTCATCAATACTCATTTCAAGAACTTTTTCCTTCTCATCATCTTCTTTTTCAATCATAACTTCTGCATTCTTTGCATTTTCTGAAAGATTGATAAAAAGTTTAAGATGCTCGCTTAAAACCTTAGCTGCAAGGCTTACAGCCTCGTCTGGAGCAAGTGTTGCATTAGTATATACGTCTAATGTCAATTTATCATAGTCAGTCACCTGACCAACACGGGTATTTTCTACGGTAACATTTACTCTTTCTACAGGAGTAAATATAGAATCTACTGCGATGACACCAATTGGCAGATCCTCGCTCTTATTCTTATCAGCGCTGATGTAACCTCTACCTTTATTGATAATTATCTCCATATAGAGTTTACTGTCCTTACCACCATTTAATGTCGCAATGACCTGATCCGGATTCATAATTTCGATATCCTGATCCACCTGAATATCAGATGCTCTAACAACGCCTTCACCATCAAAATCTATAATTGCTTTTTTTACTTCATCAGTTTCGCAGTTGTTCTTAATAGCCAGACTCTTAAGATTCATGATGATTTCTGTAACATCTTCCTTTACTCCTGGAATAGAGCTAAATTCGTGTTCAACACCATCTATCTTAACCTGACTAACAGCTGCACCGGGTAAAGAAGCAAGCATAATTCTTCTAAGAGAATTACCCAGTGTAATACCGTAACCTCTTTCTAAAGGTTCTACTACAAATCTACCGTACCTTTTGTCTTCAGAGATTTCTGCCACTTCAATATTTGGACTGTCAAAATCAAATGCCAACACTGTAAATACCCTCCTTTATGAATTTGATGTGATATCATTTACTACCCATTAACAAACTATATGTATAATTGTATCATATATTTATTAAATTGAATAGCTTATAATTACAACAATAGAAAGCACGCAAAAGGTGCGCACTTCCTACTGTATATTTCACTTACCTGATTTAATTATTTAGAATATAACTCGACGATAAGCATTTCATCTACAGGAACATCAATAACTTCTCTTGAAGGAAGTTCTTTAACTGTTCCCTTGAAGTTTTCCTGATCTACATCAATCCATTCAGGAACGATTCTACCGTTAGTAACTTCAGCGATATCTTTGTATCTCTGTAAGCTCTTTGATTTCTCTCTAACTTCGATAACGTCACCAGCACTAATTAAGTATGATGGTACATTTACACTCTGTCCATTAACTAATATATGCTTATGTCCAACTATCTGTCTAGCTTCTTTTCTTGTTCTGGCGAAGCCCATTCTGAAAACAACGTTGTCAAGTCTTCTTTCAAGAAGGATCATAAGGTTTTCACCAGTCATACCCTTCATTCTGTCAGCTCTTTCGTAATAGTTACGGAAAGGCTTCTCAAGCACACCATAAATAAACTTTGCTTTCTGTTTCTCTCTAAGCTGTAAGCCGTACTCACTCATCTTCTTTCCAGCTCTTGGAGATTTTCTTTTAGACTTCTTATCATATCCTAAGAATACAGGATCTAAATCAAGAGATCTGCATCTTTTAAGTACAGGGACTCTATTTACTGCCATGTTTTTATCCTCCTAAATTAGCGACAACAAATCGCTAAAGCCTATTATAGCTACACATTATGCACATAATAACTTAATATCATGTCTCATGATTTTCACTAATTCATTATATATTATTCTATATTCAACTACACACGACGACGCTTTGGTGGACGACAACCATTATGTGGAACTGGTGTAACATCTTTAATACTTGTTACTTCAAGTCCGCATGCCTGAAGTGCACGAATTGCAGCTTCACGTCCTGAACCCGGACCCTTAACCATAACATCTACAGATTTTAATCCATGTATTAAAGCTGCCTTTGTAGCTGTTTCAGCTGCCATCTGAGCAGCATATGGAGTAGATTTCTTTGAACCTCTAAAACCAAGACCACCTGCACTTGCCCAAGAAAGAGCATTACCCTCTGTATCTGTCAATGTAACAATTGTATTGTTAAATGAAGACTGGATATGTGCCTGTCCGCGTTCAACGTTTTTCTTTACACGCTTTTTTGTCACTTTTTTTGTAACTTTCTTAGCCATTTTAAACTAACCTACTTTCTCATCTAATAATAATGTTAACGCAAATATATCAAAGTATATTTAGCCTCGTTTATACATTATACAAACTATTTATCCAACAATTTAAATAAAAGCGTTCAATTATTTCTTCTTATTTGCAACTGTACGCTTTGGACCCTTTCTAGTTCTTGCATTAGTCTTTGTCTTCTGACCACGAACTGGAAGTCCCTTTCTATGACGGATACCACGATAGCATCCAATTTCCTGTAATCTCTTGATGTTTAATGCGATTTCTCTTCTAAGATCACCTTCAACCATGTAATCTTCATCGATAACAGCACTAATATTCTTTACATCATCATCTGTTAAATCCCTTACACGAATATCAGGATTTACTCCTGCTTTCTCAAGGATTTTGTTTGAGCTTACTCTACCAATTCCGTAGATATAAGTCAATCCGATTTCTACACGTTTTTCTCTTGGTAAGTCAACACCAGCAATACGAGCCATGTTAAATTTCCTCCATTTTGCTACATGATAAGTATCTACAAATTAAGTCTTTTGATTTACTAATCTGTAAACCTACATCATTTATTAATAGTAAACTAATTGATTGGGGTAATAATTACCCAATCGGGTAAAAACCCGATTCATCCGATACTAATCGGTACTCATAAAATATGAGTATTTTGGCAGAACAGTCTTATTTTTATCTGCCATTTCCCGCGAACTATTTCTCGGTATCAAGAAGTAAACACACGACAAATGATATATTTAATATCTAAATCTAATGTCATATATTTATAGCACATTTTTTTGACGGTTAAAAATGCGCCTCAGCCGCACAATTGTTTTAGAATACAGTGTATAATTAACCCTGTCTCTGTTTGTGTTTAGGATTTTCACAGATAATTCTGATTCTTCCTTTTCTCTTGATAACTTTGCATTTTTCGCAAATAGGTTTTACTGATGATCTAACTTTCATGTTAAACCCTCCTTTCAAAAAGACCGTTTATCATTATAGCATGCAACTCCTATAATTGCAAGCCTTATAAATAAATTTTTTATTATATTTTATAATAAAAAACTATTTATCTCTCCAAATAATTCTTCCCTTTGATAAATCATATGGTGACAATTCAAGTGTAACCTTATCACCTGGAAGAATTCTAATAAAGTTCTGTCTTAACTTTCCACTGATATGGGCAAGTACCTCATGACCATTTTCAAGCTGAACTTTAAACATAGTATTAGGAAGTTTTTCAACAACAGTTCCTTCTATCTCTATTACATCTGATTTTGACATTATAATCCTCCATTTCACATAAATTAATTTTTATTTATATATCTTTTAATTTTCAAACGAATATACTCATTTGAAAATGAAATGTCATCATTATCCTTTGCTGCTAAATCAATATCTGCCAATATGTCCTTTTTAATAATCTGAACATGTTTTTTATTTTTCTTCTTGGGATTATTTATAGTCCGGTCTCTTCCATTTGCAAGCCAGACACTATCATTATCTTCTTTTATTATAAGATACAAACTCTCTTTGTCTCTGCCTGCAATCGAATACGCTAAAAATCCTACCATATCCATTCTCCTGAGTCAATCATAATTCTTCAATTATTTAAAAGATTCCTAAAGAATTGTAAGTATTTCCGGTTCACCATCGGTAATAAGTACTGTATTTTCATAATGAGCAGAAAGTGTTCCATCACTACTTACTACAGTCCAATCATCATCAAGCCAATCAACATCTCCACTTCCCATATTTATCATTGGCTCTATCGCTAATGTCATACCAGCTCTCAGTTTTAATCCACGTCTCTTCTGTCTGAAATTTGGAATCTCCGGAGCCTCATGCAATGAAGTTCCTATACCATGTCCTACTAAATCCCTTACAATTCCATATCCAAACTGCGATATATAATCATCAATCGCATTAGAAATATCATGTAAATGATTACCTTCTTTAGCATATTTTATGCCTTCAAAGAAAGAATTGCGAGTTTCATCTATTAATTTCTGTGCTTCAGGACTTATTGTCCCAACACCGTGAGTTCTTGCTGCATCAGAGTGATATCCTTTGTATATAAGACCACAATCAAGACTTACTATATCTCCTTCAACAAGTATTCTGTCTTTACTTGGTATACCATGCACCACTTCGTCATTAACTGACACACAAATGGAAGCAGGATATCCATTATAATGCAGGAAATTTGGTATGCATCCATATCCTCTAATAATTTTTTCTCCTAATTGGTCAATATACAATGTTGAAATACCTGGTTCAATTGCCTGAGCCAATTCATCATGCACCTTGGCTAAAAGTCTGCAAGACTCTCTCATTAAATCAATCTCACGTTGAGTTTTTATTGTAACTGCCATTACTAATTCCTCCTGCATTTATATAAAAGATACCTTTAAACGCACAATATATGACATTGCATTCTGCAATGTCATATAAATTGTACGCACATATGAATAATATTATTTATAACTATTACTAATACCTGATTTATTTCTGTACAGAACAGTTACATAATTACTATTATTTTAAGATCTCTACAATTGAATTAAATACATCCTTCATATCAACAGTGCCATCAACTGACTTAAGAACACCCTTAGCTGAATAGAAATCTATTAATGGCTGTGTCTGTTTATGATATACATCAAGTCTGTTCTTTACTGTTTCCGGCTTATCATCATCTCTTAAGATAAGCTCTGAATTACATGTATCACATATTCCTTCTGTTTTTGGTGGGATATGAACAATATGATATGTTGCACCGCAGTTTACACAAGCACGTCTTCCTGACATTCTGTTAATGATATTCTCATCTGGAACATCTACATTAACTGCATAATCAATCTTATCACCGAGTTCTGTAAGTGCTTTATCAAGAACCTCTGCCTGTGGAATTGTTCTTGGAAATCCATCAAGTACATATCCGTTCTTGCAATCTTCCTGTGCTACTCTGTCCAACAAAATCTTAACAGTAAGTTCATCCGGAACAAGTAATCCCTGATCCATATACTTTTTAGCTTCCATTCCAAGCTCTGTACCATTTTTAATATTTGCTCTAAAAATGTCTCCTGTTGAAATGTGAGGAATAGCAAATTTTTCAGCTATCATTTTAGCCTGAGTACCTTTTCCTGCTCCTGGTGCACCTAACATAATAATCTTCATTTTGTTTCCTCCTTAAATTAAACTTATTAACAATGCATTTGTTAAAAAAGTATTTGTAACTACCCAGATAATTAAAATCAATTATAAATTTTCTCATATAACATATGCATTTATTCTATTATACATAATACTTTAATTTCTGAACAGTTACAAATACTTTTATATTAAAATTTTTAGTTATATTTATATAATGGATAGAAGCAAAGCAGATGCTTTGCTTCTATCCATTTATTTAATCATTCAAAAAGCCTTTGTAATTACGAACTAACATTTGTGATTCGATCTGTTTAATTGTTTCAAGAACAACACTGACTATAATAATCAAGCTTGTTCCACCAAAAGAAACAGATGCATTAAATACACCATTAAAGAAGAATGGAACAACTGCTACAATTACAAGACCAACAGCACCGATGAAAATAATAGCATCAAGTACTTTTGTCAGGTAATCGCAGGTTGGCTTACCTGGACGGATGCCAGGAATAAATCCACCCTGTCTCTTCATATTATTTGATATTTCTAACGGATTAAATGTTAATGACGTATAGAAATATGCAAAAAATACTGTTAATACGATATAAATTACCAGACCAATTGAGTAAACTAATTGATTTGGATTACACCAGTTATCCTGATTTAAACCATTAAGGATTTTACTCCAAACCCCTGTCCCCTTATATCCTACCAAAGTAGAAATAACTATAGGGAACTGCATCAATGAAGATGAAAAGATAATAGGAATAACACCTGCTGTATTAACCTTCATTGGTAAGAATGTCATCTGACCTCCTACCATCTTGTTCCCTTGAATTTTTTTGGCATACTGTACCGGAATCTTACGCACAGCGCTATTTAATACAACAACAAAAACTATCATGGCTAAAATAATAGCAATAATAATAATTGCAGCTGCAGCACCAAGACCAATTGATTTACCCTTAACAAACTGCTCAAAAAGGCTGTTGAAATCCTCCGGTAAACGAGAAATGATATTGATAATGAGTACTATAGAAATACCATTACCAACACCCTTATCTGTAATTCGTTCACCAATCCACATAAGGAACGCACTTCCTGCAGTTAATGCAGCAATTACAGTTACATAGCTAAGTATATTCTTGCCATCCTGTAAAAGTCCTTGATTTCCGAAACCGATTGCCATTGCTGAACTCTCAATCAAGGCTAAAGCAACAGTTACATAACGGGTAATAGAAGCTATCTTCTTTCTTCCGTCTTCACCATCTTTCTGCATCTCTTCTAACTTTGGAATAGCAATTGTTAAAAGCTGCATAATGATTGATGAAGTAATATAAGGTGTTATATTTAACGCAAATACAGACATTCTTAAGAAAGAACCACCTGTAAACGCATCAAAAAAATTGAACGCGCCACCTGTCTGTTGCTCAAACCAAGATGCAAAGTACTCTCTGTTAACTCCAGGTACTGGAAGCTGTGACCCAAAACGGATCACAACTAACATACAGAAAGTAAACAGTAATTTCATTCTGATTTCTTTGATCTTAAAAGCGTTCTTAAGTGTAGTAAACATTAAATCACCTCTGCTGTTCCACCAAGAGCTTCAATTTTCTCTTTAGCTGATGCACTGAATGCATTAGCCTGAACATTAAGCTTCTTAGTTAATTCTCCTCTGCCTAAAATCTTTACTCCATCTCTAGGATTTTTAACGATACCAGCTTCGATTAATGTCTCTACAGTTACTGTAGCATCATTTTCAAATACTTCTAATACTTCAAGATTGATACCAACGATTTCCTTAGAGTTTCTATTTTTGAAACCTCTCTTAGGAATACGTCTGTATAAAGGCATCTGACCACCTTCAAAACCAGGTCTTGGAGCTCCTGAACGAGCTTTCTGTCCCTTATGTCCCTTACCAGCAGTCTTGCCGTTTCCTGAACCATGTCCACGACCTCTTCTAAAGTTATCGCTTTGTACAGAGCCCTCAGCAGGTCTTAAATTAAATAATTCCATTCTGACACCTCCTATTATGCTTCTTCAACTTTAACTAAATGATTTACTTTACGAATCATACCTCTTGTTGCAGCGTTATCTGGAAGTTCAACTGTCATATGAAGCTTTCTTAATCCAAGAGCCTCAACTGTAGCCTTATTCTTTGGAACGGCACCAATTGTTGATTTAACTAAAGTAACTTTTAATGTCTTTGCCATTTTCATCTACCTCCTTAAGCCATTATCTCGTCGATAGATTTACCACGTTTTGCTGCAACTTCTTCAGGAGTCTTTAACTGTGAAAGACCAGCAATTGTGGAAAGTACAACGTTCTGTTTGTTGTTTGAGCCTAAAGACTTTGTACGAATATTCTTGATTCCTGCAAGCTCACAAACGATACGGGCAGGACCACCTGCGATGATACCTGTACCTTCTGGAGCCTTCTTTAATAATACGCTTGATGAACCGTATTTACCGATGAAATCGTGTGTAATAGAATTGTTTTCATCCATTGCAATTGAAACTAAGTTCTTGATTGCATCTTCTTTTCCCTTACGAATAGCTTCAGGGATTTCTACGGCTTTACCAAGGCCTGCGCCTACGTGACCATTTCCGTCACCTACAACTACTAAAGCGGTAAAACGCATGTTACGTCCACCTTTAACAGTCTTTGTTACTCTTTTGATTGTAACAACCTTATCTGTTAATTCAAGCTGACTAGCATCAATGATTGTACGTTTCATGTGATTTTCTCCCTTCCTAGAATACCAAGCCAGCTTCTCTTGCTGCCTCAGCTAAAGCTTCGATTTTTCCATGGTATAAAAAGCCGCCTCTATCAAAAACTACTTCTGTAATACCTTTATCAATTGCTCTCTTAGCAATTACTTTTCCTAAGTATGCTGCTGCTTCAACATCATTAGTCTTATTAAGTTCAGCTTTAACTTCTTTCTCAACTGTTGAAGCTGCTACTAATGTGTTACCAACTGTATCGTCAATAATTTGAGCATACATATGATTATTACTTCTGAAAACTGCTAAACGTGGTCTTGCAGCTGTACCGCTTAAACGGTTACGGATACTTTTATGCTTTCTTGCACGAATCTGTGCACGTGATTTCTTACTAACCATTTTTTACGCCCTCCTTATTTTACTTCTTACCAGTCTTACCAACTTTACGTCTGATTGTTTCATCAGCATACTTGATTCCCTTGCCCTTATATGGTTCAGGTCTTCTCTTATCTCTGATTTCAGCTGCGTATTGGCCAACTTTTTCTTTATCAATACCTTTTACGATAATGATATTCTGTCCTTCAAGAACTGACTCGATACCTTCTGGATCGATCATTTCTACTGGATGAGAGTAACCTAAGGATAATGTTAATTTATTTCCAGCTTTAGCTGCTCTGTAACCAACACCGTTAACTTCAAGCTTCTTCTCATAACCTGCAGTAACACCAACAACCATGTTATTGATAAGTGTTCTTGTAAGACCATGTAAAGATTTCATCTTCTTTAAATCATTTGGTCTTGTTACAGTAATTTCTTCGCCTTCAACTTTGATTTCCATCTCAGCAGGTAACACTCTCTCAAGTGTTCCCTTAGGACCTTTTACAGTCACTTTGTTATTTTCTGCAACTTCTACAGTAACACCTGCAGGAATCGCGATTGGCATTCTTCCTATACGTGACATGCCCGTACCT
>JAFPAQ010000186.1 GCA_017424235.1 Lachnospiraceae bacterium
ATCATATTATTATCTTCCATTCTTTCAGTTGTATTATATATCTCTGAGCCTGTATAATCTGTTAATGATGTAAGAACTTTTCCTTCCTTAACCTTCTTAACGACATCATCATATTCCTGATCTTTTGAATCCGGATCAAGAAGCCCTTTCATATATAAATCATGGAAGAACTCCACCATCTCGAGATAAGGGCTGTCTTTATCGAGCACTCCTATATACTTATCATTTACAGAATCATAAAAGCCAAGACCAAGCGCATCATATCCATAATACGCCGATACCATATCTTTTATGCAGTTTACCATACCTGCATCCTTATCCCAGTCATTCCACACAGAGACAGCATATACTTCATCATTTCTACTGCTTTCTTCCGTATTTTCCACTTCACTGCCCGCATCATCTTCGTCTTCTTTTTCCGAAATGCATAAGGCTTTCATCTCTTCAAGTACATTTATATAATCCTGAAGATTTTCTATATCAGGACAATCAAGCTCTTGGTATAAATCCCACCTTGCATCCCAGCTATAGAAAAAATCCTGATGATCGTCCTCTGACCATGCCACTTCGTCACCTATGCCATATACCGCACCTCCTGTAGATGCTGTAATAATATTATTTAATGACTGATTAGCTTTGACAGCATCCTGCATATGCTCCTGTATATATGAGCCATGCTCTTCCAAAAGATTATCCTTATTCCAGTCATATAAAAGCTCATCTCTGACAGCTTCCTTATACTCTTTTTCTAAATCTCTGAATATAATTATATCTGCTTTTTTTAGTTCCTTTGATTTTTCTTTATCATTAAGCCCCATACCTGTAATTATATTGAGTTTTACATTAAACCTATCCTTAAGATACTGCGCCATCCAGCCCTTCTGCAGTCCATAATAACTTGACTGCGAATCATATACATTGAGTGTGATAATATTTTCTGACTTCTTTATCTTATTCTTAACCTCAGGCTTAGCGTTGCAGCCTGACAGCATAACAGCGGTCTGTATAAATAAGCACCATATAAGCAGAACCGATATAAAACGTTTTCCACTTTTTTCAATCCCCATATCGTTATACCTCCGTAGTAAAAGCCACAATAATTATAAATCTGTTAATCTTTCCTCTTGTCTGTCAAGAAAAGCCTGCAATATATCACTATATATATTATGAAAACGCCTAACAGTGTTTATAGAAGTCTTTATGCCTTTACCATAACGACTGCCTTCCTCCCATGAAGTCAATGTCGCTGCTAAAAGTTCCAATTCATCCAAACGGGTAACAATTAAATCTGTCTTCCTAACTAATTCCACTAAATAATAAATATCATGCTTTCTTTCATACTCAATTCCAAAACTTAAAAGAATTCCTTTTAGTAGAAACTCAATAGCCTGCTGAGTATCAAAGCAAGCACTGTCTAACCACTCATCACCGCCGCATTTTTCATACTCTTTAAGTGCATCCTGTGCTTTTTTCAAAGAAACCTTACTTCGTTTTACTTCCACACACATTTTTGTCTCCTTTCTCATAAATTACTACACCGTTCATAGCTGCCTGTTCAACAACAGTTCCTTTTAAGTATTTGTAATGAACTACATCAACATTGCCCTTAGTAATAACGGATATACGATTCAAGATTACTGCTGCCTGTGGCACAATCACACCCTCAGAATCATAACAGTCGAAACTCCAATCAATACAAATATCCAAATCACTGTTAAAATAACATTCATCCGTAATTGAACTGCCAAA
Source organism: Lachnospiraceae bacterium (assembly GCA_017424235.1). Classification (GTDB taxonomy): domain Bacteria; phylum Bacillota; class Clostridia; order Lachnospirales; family Lachnospiraceae; genus COE1. The sequence goes on from JAFPAQ010000186.1 coordinate 1,750, forward strand.
CAC
>JAFPAQ010000187.1 GCA_017424235.1 Lachnospiraceae bacterium
CGTTTTCTTACTTTATTCTTGTCATGTTTTTTATCTTCTTCAAGCTGTTTTAATGCGAGAGCTTTGCTTTGCTGTTCCATTATCACAGTTTTATCAAACCATATCTTTTTCCAATCGCCCAACTCATCTGCCAGAAAATCCAATTCCATCGAATGAAGGATGTCTTTAATAGTATAGTCCTGATTAACCTTATGATAAATGAATCTGCGAAAAAAGTCATGTTTATCTTCACCTGCCATCAGCTTTGTTGCCGCTTTACGTGACCAATAAACATACTCTGTATTTTCCTCAGGATACAGGTAATCATATACCTGTTTAAGAATGTCTCCATCTCTTGATAAAAATAACAGTTTATCAACATTATTTTTGTGACAATAATCATGTATAAAACTACAATATCCCAAAACAAAAAGTCCACCATATAAATATCCATACTCATATTCCATACTGTAAACCTTTAAACCATTGTACAGATGATTGCTGACCAGTCCCCTATACGCACTTCCAATAATATACGACATATCAAAAGGACGATACAAAAGTGCGTTATGATTTACATTTGAATACGGGAACACATCTATGCCACATTTTCGTGCCATATTGACATCACTATGCGGATTATCTCCAACATGAACAATTGAAATCCCATTAGCCCTGGTATTAATTTGGGCATTTTTCTTTGATATATCATATCCTGACTTCATGCCATTATCAGTATCAATTCCATATAAGTCCTTTATAACTCTATTGAACAGACGTCCATTTGCCTTACTTTTTTGATATATCTGTGAAATATATATTTTTTCTGCTCCAATAAAACCGGATTTTTCAAGAATATCGGATATACATTTCTGCGGAAGATACATATCTGATACAATAATAAGCCTCTTTCCCATTCTTATGAGTCTGTTCCATACCTCCAGCATAAAAGGATTGGCATAACAAAGTTCACTTTCAATATTCTGCTCGATTTCCATACCCCTTTTAGCTGATAATCCTGTATATTCTTCTATGTTTTTCCAGATGTCTTCAAGGCTAATCTCCATATGTCCATTCTTTTCATTACACTTAACCCTTGCATCCCATTCTGCCCATGAACGAATATTCTTAAAATCGGGAATATCCAGCTGTTCCCCTATTAGATAGAAAACATCGGTTGGAAGTGATAATGGTCTGAAAATCAGTGTATCAAAAATATCAAAGGATATAATGTCATATTGTGATAATTTATCTACGTATTCTGATACACTTAACCGGACATTTGACCTTTTATATTCATCTGACTCACTACTCTTTACAGGAAGTCGCTTGGACTCATAATACTCTACATCAGGTCTTTTTCCAAGAAATCGGCAAAACAATACATAGTAGGCAAAATTAAGCCACATCAGATACACCCATGAAATTATTTTAGCCCCACCGGTGGTTCCATCATGCATTTTGTGATAACGGTACGAAATCCCCGGAATTTTATTTACCATTGCATTATATATGTTATGTCTTAAATTCATTTATTTTACAGTCCCTTTACATTATTTGCCATTTCCAAGGCTGATGCGATTACCGCATCCATATCATAATATTTATACTCTCCAAGCCTGCCGCCAAAGATTACTTTACTCTCTTTATCTGCAAGTTCACGATATTTTGTATACAAATCACCATTCTTTTCATCGTTTA
>JAFPAQ010000188.1 GCA_017424235.1 Lachnospiraceae bacterium
GAACCACACAGACCACTTGCCGGAGCAGAATTCAAAATCGAGAAATTAGTTAAAGTAAATGGTAATGATACATGGGTAGAGAAAAAATTTGAAGTTAACCAGGAAGGAACACAGTTCTCGATTACAGGCGTAGATGATGGTATCTACAAACTTACAGAGACAAAGGCACCGGAAGGATACAATATGATCAAAGAGCCTTTCTACTTTGTAGTAGGTGCTACACATGATTATGAAGGCTTTATCTATGATAGCAAAAGAGCAGACATTCTTAACCTTGAAGCATATCAGGTAGATGGTGATAATAATTATGTTAAGGTTGATACTGTAGTTCTTGAGTTTACAAGCAATAAGACAAGTGGTGAAGTTTCAACAGATGTAGTAAATACTTCCGGTTCAATACTTCCTTCAACAGGTGGTATGGGTACAACAGTATTCTACTTACTGGGTGGTGTTTTAGTAATTGGCGCAGGTGTTGTTCTTTTTACAAGAAGACGTGTTGACGCTCAGAACTAATTATAAATAAGCTAATGCCAGAGCTTTTGGCTCTGGTAGTTCCGCGAGACTGACACCTTCACGTGGTGCGGAATGAACAACGCATATAGCGGCTAAGATCAGACAGTTTAATTGTTTTTTGATTCTAAAAGATATCAATTATTTTGGTATCTTTTTAAGAAATATCAGATATGGATAGAAAAAAGAAAAAGATAGTACGAAGTATCAAAAAAGCTCCAGATAAAAAAATAAATGCAGATATATCTCTGAAGATAAAAAATAAGGGTAAAAAGAAACAGTCAAGGTTAGTAAATATAGCTCTTGTAATAGTTATGGTTATAGGTCTGGCAATCATAATATATCCTGCTTTCAGTAACTGGTGGAATATGCAGCATATGACCAGAGCTATTGCTTCCTATGTTGAAGAGGTAGAGAAGATTGACGATGGTGGAAAGCAGGAAATGCTGGATGAAGCCGTTAAATATAACTCAAAGCTTTCAAGTCTTGATTTTACGCTTACAGATGAGGAATATGCAGAATATGAATCTGTACTTGATGTATCAGGTACTGGTATTATGGGATATATACAGATACCTGTAATAAATGTAAATCTGCCAATTTATCATGGTACAGAGGAAAAAGTTTTATCTATTGCAGTGGGACATATAGCCGGTACTGCGATTCCGGTCGGCGGAAAAGGCACTCATTCTGTATTATCGGGACATAGAGGTCTGCCTTCGGCAAAACTGTTTAGTGATCTGGATTTAGTAAAAGAAGGAGATATTTTTACTATATCAGTGCTGGATGAAGTCTTGACATATCAGGTTGACCAGATACATATTGTATTGCCGGAAGAGATATCTGATCTGGCAGTTAATCCAAATGAGGATTATGTTACACTTATTACCTGTACACCTTATGGTGTTAATACTCACAGAATATTGGTAAGAGGAAAAAGAATAGATAATATTAAGGAGGCTTCTCTTGTCACAGTTACTTCAGAGGCTGTAAGAATTTCACCCTCAATCGTAATTCTTGCTATTGCTGTTCCTGTAATAATTATCGTAATGATTATTTCATTCCTGATACCAAAAAATAGGGACGTAGATATAAACAAGGTACTTAAAGATATAAATGCATCGTCAATTTCGGGAGGAAATAAAGATGAGAAATAGCAGATGGCACAGAGTGCTTTCTATAATTATTATAATTGGTCTGTTTTGTGTAACAGGCAGATATGATTCATTATATGCCAAAGCTTCTGAAAAGGTAGATTTGGGACATGATATGTCAATAACTGTAAGCGTTTCAGATGAAGTACAGGAACGTATGGATAAATTGACAGAAGAAGATGGAAAGCTGGTATATGATTTGTATAAGCTTGCTGATATAAAAGAGAGTGGGACAGGCTTCAAATATCAGGTGATAGATAAGTATTCTTTTATGTCTGATGCCCTGTCAAAAATGTCAACTGCATACAAGGGCGATGATATTTTCGAATGGTCTGAAATATCTCAGCTGGCAATGAAAAATATATTAGGTCAGGAAGGCTCTTTTGTTAATGAACCACAAGGTGCAGATTATACAGGAGTAAGTTTTACTTCAAAACAGAGTGTTGACAAAGGTCTTTATCTGGTTATTGTAAGAGGCAGTCTTACCAATTCAACAGTCGTAAAGTCAATGACTGTAAGTAATTCGGATATTACAGATACGGCAAAAATTTCAGAAGGACTTGCTACTTACACATTGCTTGGTACATCAACATTTACATCTTTTCCGGTGATTGTAAGTGTGCCTGCCAAGGTATCTGATACAGGAGAAATGCTTAAATCAACTCTTGAAGATGGCAAATGGCTTTATGATGTCAATGTTGTTCTTAAAATGCAGGCTGAACCGGCAACAGGTTCTATAATGATAGATAAGAAACTTGTGGACTATTTTGGAAATGCAGAAAATGCTACTTTTGTATTTAGAGTAGATACTTATTATCCTGATGAAAATACGCTTTATAGCAGTGAGGTATATTCAACAACATTTAATGCAGCAGGAACAAAATCAATAAAAATAGACGGACTTCCAATTGGTTCAACTGTAAAGGTATATGAGATATATAGTGGAATAAATTATAATTCATCAATTGCGTCTGACCAGTCCTTAAATGTTGTAGTGAAAGAAGATGAGACAGAAAGAGTTGAATTTACCAATAAGTATAATCGCAGGACAACCGGTGGCGGTGGAATAACTAATCATTTTGAGTATGATGTTACAGATGGTCTGGGTAACTGGATCTGGTTTAATAAAACAGATAATACTGAGACATTAAATGGTCTTTCAGGCAAGTTTTTGAGCTTTATGAATAAGCCATTAGATACATCAGGTTTTTAAAGTTTGTATGACAATAGAAAGGTTTGGTTGTTGTAATGAAATTAAGAAGCATTTTGCCGGCTATAATTGCAGTTGGTTTTGTCTGTATAAGTAGTGTTTCTAATGCAAACGCATATTTTACTACCTATGTAACGGCTAAAGGTGGGTATGCTGTTAATTGGAAACATGAAGAGCATATAGATGAAAGTTTTGAAGACTGGAATAAATATGTGACTATAACCAGTAAACCGGAATCTATCCCGGTCTTTGTACGCGTAAAAGCATTTTCCGGAAGTACATATTCATTAAGCTATTCAGGAAATGAGTGGACAGAGAATGGTGGTTATTATTATTACAATAACGTATTAAATGGTGGAGAAACAACGTCTGCATTAAGAGTTTTTATTGACAATATTCCAACTAATCCACAGAAAAAAGAGAACTTTAATGTTGTAGTCATTTATGAAACTATTCCTGCACAGTTTGATGAGGAAGGAAAATTTATTTCTCCAGTTCTAGCTGACTGGACAAAGGAAATAGCAAGTGGGGAGGAAAACATAGATGGATAAGATTAAGAAAATTATATGTTCTCCTATTACAACTATTATTGCATTTGGAATGGCTGCTGCTTTTATTGGATTTAGTACAATTGGTGGTGCAAGGGCAGCACTTACATACTATTCTGAGACTTATGCTTCACAGGTAGAAATGCATGACATCGGTGTATCATTGATGGAAAATGGTGTCAATGTATCAACCAGAGACTATTATTATGAAGTCGCTGACGGAACATGGACAGAGCATACGGGTGTATTGCTTGCGAAGATGCTTGAAAATGACGAAGAGCTTCTTCTGGGTAAGAAATATAAGGAAGAACTTTCTGTATTGAATAGTGGAACGATAGATACATTTGTAAGAGTATCGCTTTACAAATACTGGGTTGATGAAAATGGAAACAAATCAAGAGTTATAGATCCGTCTATGATTGAACTGGAGCTTGTAAATATTTCAGGTATGTCAGACGGTAATCAATGCTGGATTGAGGATACAAATGCCAGAACTGCCGAAAGAACTACATTGTATTATAGTCAGTTATTAAAAAGCGGTGAAGTAACTCCTGTATTTTCAAATACAATAAAAATTAATGATAGTATAGCATCTAACGTCAGTACATCTGTAAAGGAAGATGGTACGATAATAAGTGTATATGACTATAATGGATATAAATTTGTACTTGAGGCAAATGTGGATTCAGTACAGGATCACAATGCACAGGATGCAATCCTTAGTGCATGGGGTATAGATGTATCAGTTAATAATGGTAAATTGGCATTAAAGTAATGTTTTGTGTTCGTAACTATGAGAGTGTTGATAGTTACGTTTTGTGAAAAGAAATGAGGATTAATGTGAAAAAACGATTAAAGCTGCTTTTGCTGACAGTTTTTATCTGTATGTCAGCAGGTATTACAGTTATGGCTGATGAGCTTACCGGAGATAACAACTGGCTTGTAGAATTTAATTCGGATAAACAGATGGTAAGTAATTTTTCTTCATCCAATTTTGATGATGTACTTGATTATATGCAACCGGGTGACAGTGCGTTATTTACGGTTGAGATTAAGAATAGCTATGAATCAGAAACGGATTGGTATATGACTAATAAAGTTCTGAAATCGCTTGAAGATGCCAGTAACACAGCAGCGGGTGGTGCATATAGCTATATGCTTACATATACCGGACCTAAGGGAAATAAGATTACACTTTATAACAGCGATGAGGTCGGTGGAGAGAGCTATCTCAAGGATTTGGAAGGCTTGCATGAAGCAACAAGTGCTCTTACAGATTTCTTCTATCTTGATACTTTATCAAAAGGTGAAGTTGGAATGGTATCTTTATATGTAAAGCTTGATGGAGAGACACAGGGTAACGACTATCAGGATACACTTGCTCAGATTCAGATGAATTTTGCTGTTGAAATAGTTCCAAAAGGTGGAGATTATGAAAGAGTAGAAAGACGTGAAGAGAGATACATCGAAAAAAGAATTATTATAACAGAAGAGGATGAGTATGTTATTAATGATGAAGATGTAGCAACTACAGATAGTATTCCGGTTTTGACTGTAAAAACAGGTGATGATACTATAATTATTCCACTAATAGTGATTGCCGGTATTTTGGGCGTTTTACTTCTTGCTGTAGGTATTGCAGGTATACGTCTCCGTAAACAGATAAAGGGAGGCAGATAATGAAAAAATATATTAACATTATTGGAAAAATTCTGATGGTGTCATGTATGGCATTATCTTTATTGCTTTCTTCGATGTATTCTATTTCGGTATATGCCGGGGAGGATTATTTTTCATCAGATTATACATATACAGTGCGTATATATTCGGGTGGTCAGGGAACTTTTTCAGATGGCTCCTCAATGATACTTATAAAGGCTACACCGGGTACTACAATTTCACTTACTGATACATTGGATTCAATAATAATGAAAA
>JAFPAQ010000025.1 GCA_017424235.1 Lachnospiraceae bacterium
CTTTCATTCATGAAACAACCCTAAGTTGTCAGTATGTAGAAAAAATCGTATAAACAGCCACTTTTTCATGCTTTCTGCGAATTGACAAATGTGATATTTATACAACTATTTTAGGATGTCTTTCCTCAAAAGCCCCTTTCGGATTCAGTGACAGCCCGTCGCATAACCAGTGCATTTCTTTCAGGGTTACTTTCTGTATTTCATCCGGTGTATCAGGCCAGTGAAAAGAATCGCGGTCAAGTTTTTTCATCAGAATCCAGAATCCCGATCCATCCCACTGCAGGATTTTAATAGAAGTACGTCTGCGGTTGCAGAATGCAAACATACAGCGGGAGTATGGATCAAGTTGATATTTGATATCCATACGGATACTGTCTGAGATATAAATGCGGATTGGAGTCTGGTCTGTAACGTCAGATGTTTCTGACAGTTCCTGCTCAGAAGGCAGCTTTGCAAACACTGGTTCCTGCTCCGACTGTAACGTCTCACAATCCTTTCTGAATTTTCGGATCCAGTATGTCATTGTGGAAAGGGAAATCTGATGCTCCAGACACCAAGCTTTACAACTCTGCCCACTTGATTGGTATTCCTGAATTCTGTCAGACCAAAGTTTGTATTTTTCGTCTTTGTTCATAATGATATGATTCCTCTCATCGTTTGAGAAGATTGTATCAGGAAAAAGATTGGCATAAAAGATACGGATGATTACCTACTTACATTATAATTGAGCATAAAAAATCGGTGGAGAAATTGTATATATCATGATATAATTGATATGTTCGACGAGAGAGAAAATTTGAATTTTTAGAATGGAGAGAGTTATGAAAATTGTTGATGTTTTTTCATAGTTACCAAAAGAAGATATAGACATAGAAGAAATGTGATAAATTCAAAAGTAATTGTCCGGTTCAGTTTGTAAAATAATATAATATAAGAAAGGTAAAAAGGTATATGCGGGAGAAGAAACATGTTATGCACGAAAGAGAAAATATAGATAAGTATATAAAAGATAAAGAATATATAGCTAATACATACGTTATGCGATGCTTTTTCATATCTATGATTGTGTATTTAATAGCATTTTTATTGAATGTATTTGATATTTTTATTATCGATAAAAGTATTATGCTAATGGGATTTGTTCCATCAATTTTTATATATTTGGCGATGCTATTTGTTACAAAAAAAGTTTCATTATCATCTGACAAAATAAAGTATTTTATACTTTTCAGCATAGTTTCTGTGTTTACACTTATAGGTGTAACTATTACATATCATGTGGTGATTATCGCAGTATTGCCGATTTTATATGCGATACTATATTCTTCTAGAAAAGTAATGTGGTATGTGTATGGCTTAACTGTAGTTAGTACAATTATTATAGTATATGCAGGATATTATTATGGATTATGTGATGCAAATATGGCATTACTCACATCTATGAAATTAGATAGTTATTTAGTAAACGGGTATTTTCCGACAACAGCTGTTAATGATAATATATTTTTTACTCTTATGTTGTATTTTGTTATTCCAAGATGTTTGATTTATATTGCGTTTATGGTGGTTTGTAGCAGTATTTATAGAATTGTTAAGGCTGGTTTAGAAAAGGCAGAATGTGTTGTAAAAATGGAAGTATTCCAAAAGGAGTTAAAGAGTAAGGTAGATGAACAAACAGTTGAATTGCGTGAGCAGCAAAGAAAGTTAAATGAAGCTTATTGGCAGACAGTAACTGCCTTAAGTGAAGCTGTAGATGCTAAGGATAGGTATACAAGTGGTCATTCAAAAAGAGTTGCTGAATACTCAAGAGTCATTGCAAAAAGAATGGGTAAAAGTGTGGCAGAACAGGAAATGATTTATCGTGCTGGATTGTTACATGATGTGGGCAAAATTAGAATTCCTGTAGATATTATCAATAAGCCGGGAAAATTGACTGATGAAGAATATGATTTGATAAAAATTCATCCGGTTACAGGATATCATATTTTAAAAGATATTTCTGAACACTATGATATTGCTATTGCGGCGAAATATCATCATGAACGATATGATGGAAAGGGGTATCCAAATGGCTTATTGGGTGAAAATATACCGGAACTGGCTAGAATATTGGCTATTGCTGATTCATATGATGCTATGACAAGTAACAGAAGCTATCGTAAAGGATTGCCACAAAGTGTCGTAAGAAGTGAGATTGAAAAGGGAAAAGGAACACAGTTTGACTCAGATATTGCAGATATTATGCTTCAAATAATAGATGAAGATAAAGAATATACATTGAGACAGATTGAAAGAACTGATTATAAAATATTAATTGTGGGTGAGGATTCGGAATGTAATCAAAGGGTAAAAGATACTTTGTATAAGGAAAGCATTTATGAAGTTATTATGCAAAATACTGTTAATGTAGAGGATGTGTTGGAAAAGCTTGAAGAACATTCTTTTGAATTGATTATTATAGATATTCAAATGGACAAAGGAAATGGATGGCAAATTCTTCAAGCTATTAAGGAAAAATATGAAATACCAATAATTGTTATGTCTGACGATAATAATTTGAGAAATACGAAAGAATTTAAGGAAGTTGGATGTAATGACTATATTATAAAGTCGTTTAGTCCTTTGATGTTAAATGAAATTATCTATAATATGATGAAGAAGAGTTTATAGAGATATTATAGTTAGTAGTAAGGCTGATGGGAGAAAAAATCCGATTGGCCTTTTTGTATTGTTTTTAGCATATGGATGGAGCAAAATAGAATGTGAAGTTAGAATTTTAAGGAGAATATGCGATGAAACTCTATGATATTTCTCAAGAGGTTTTTTGCTGTGAAGTATATCCTGGTGACCCTGTCCCAGAGAAAAAAGTGCTGAAATCAATGCAGCAAGGTGATGCGTATAATTTGACTGCATTTAGTATGTGTGCACACAATGGTACACACATAGATGCACCCTTTCATTTTATTAAAGATGGAAAAACAGTTGATGAGATAGGCTTGGATGCATTTGTGGGAATGACTTATGTGACAGAACGTCATGGGATTATCACTGAAAATGATGCCACGGCAATAATTGAAAAAGCAAAAGAGCAGAACCCCGAAGCAGCTAAAAGGATTTTAATTAAAGGAAACGTTGAAGTGTCTATAGAGGCTGCAAAAACATTTGCAGCTTCAGATGTTTTGCTTTTGGGAAATGAACCCCAAACAATCGGACCACAAAAAGCACCAATGGCAGTACATCTTGCACTTTTGGGTGCGAATGTCGTCTTGCTTGAAGGCATTCGATTAGGTGGTGTTTGTGAAGGCATTTATTTGTTAAATGCTGCCCCGCTGAATTTAGCGGGTTCGGATGGTTCGCCATGCAGAGCTATATTGATAGATATGGATGATAGATAACTTTCAGTTCTCAAATGACGAAATTTAAGGGATTTAATAACTGTTATATCTTGTTATAGAAATCTCGTCAAACCCTTGAAAATATTAAACTTTTCACGGGTGTCCTTTCCATTACATCTTGTATTGTGTTATATCGTTCTACCCTTGTTCACAAACCCTCATAAGGGAAAAAATAAGGGAAAGAAAATCTGGTAACAACTTATAACAAATTATGAAAATGACAGTTGGAACTGGTTGAAATGCTTATAATACATTTCTATGAAAGGACTGATAGGATGAGATTGATATATGCAGACTATAACCCGCAGACGAAC
>JAFPAQ010000189.1 GCA_017424235.1 Lachnospiraceae bacterium
AAACATCATGTGGATGTATGGCACAATGGAAGATTTCTGGAGAGATGGGCTGAGAAAGAGGTTCTTATGGATTTAGAAAAATGCTTTGCACATTATGATAAGGACGATATGGTATCAGCATTATTCTCTACGGAAGATTTGTTTGGTAAACTGGCAAGTCAGACAGCAGAAATGAAGGGATACAAATACCCAAAAGAGGCTGAGAATTATGCGAAGTTGTTATTATCCGGATACATGGACAAAATCAAAGGATAAGCTGGGAATACACGCAAAAATGCAATGATTGAGGAGGAAAACTCATTATGAAAATTATCGTTATACATGGACAAAATCATAAGGGAAGCACATGGAATGTGGCTAATATATTATTGCAGGATATTACCTGTGAAAAAGAAGTAAAAGAATTTTTCCTGCCAAAGGACTTAAATCATTTTTGCACAGGGTGTTACAGTTGTCTTGAAGGTAGAGATAAGTGTCCGTTTTGGGAGGATAAAAAACCAATTGATGACGCAATAAAAGCAGCCGATCTTCTGATATTAACAACACCTAATTACTGCATGATGCCAAGTGCACCTATGAAGGCATTTCTGGATCTGTTTTTTACAAATTGGTTAGCACACAAACCATATGAAGAAATGTTCAGAAAGCGTGCAGTTGTGATTTCGACTGCAGCAGGAGCAGGTGCCGGCAAGGCAAGTAAGCTGGTAGCAGATAATCTATTGAATTGGGGAATTCCGGAGGTAATCACATATGGGATTAGTGTTAATGCAATGAACTGGAATATGGTACCTGACAAGAAAAAAGTAAAAATTGAAAAAGATATGAAGACACTTGCATCAAAATTAAGTAGGAAGAAAACAGTGAAAGTTGGTATAAAGACCCGTTTTCTGTTTTGGTTTTGCGGCGGAATGCAAAAGGCAGACTGGGGAGCATCACCATCTGAGAAAGAATATTGGAAAAGCAGAGGATGGCTGAACGGGGTGAAACCATGGAGTTAACTAAGATAAATTAATAGGATAATGCCAATTTGTTAGTTTGGTAAGTTTAATTTTATAGGAGAATGATAACATTGATATACGAACTAAAAGATACATCAAAGGTAAAAAAATTATTAACAGGGGCAGGATTTGGAGTAGAAGCTTCTTGCGTTGCTATTTTAGGATATTTACTTGTTTGTACAGTAACGTTAAGCAGAGTTATGCAATATTAGTATATTACATAAATGAGGATTCGTGTTATAATTAAGAAAAATGAGAGAAAGTTGAGGATTTTATATGTTATTATGCATTGCAAAGTCTCCATGCAGAGTTTGAGGGACTGTATGGAGGAATCGTGAATTGCCTCAGACTTTGCTTCGAAAGGAAATGATTATGAATATTTTTAAGGAGCAAAGAAATGAAAATAAAGAATACATATATATATGACTTAAGAGATTTTTTGATTTTGTGGAGCACACAGAGTTTGTCTCAGCTTGGTAGTTCGATGACTGCGTTTGCCTTGACACTTTGGCTATATGAGGAAACCGGGTCTGCCTTAAAGACTGCAACTTTGACGATATGTTCCTATGCCCCCTATGTTATTATGAGCATTTTTGCGGGAGCACTTTCGGATAGGTTTGACAAGAAAAAGACCATGCTTGTTTGTGATTTGCTGGCAGCATTGAGTACGATGACAGTATTGGTACTGTATCTTACAAATAATCTTGTGGTATGGCACCTTTATGCAGTAAATGCTGTTTCCGGACTGATGAATACAGTGCAGCAACCGGCCTCCGAGGTAGCAACAACCCTTCTGATTCCTAAAAAACAGTATCAGAGAGCAAGTGGACTACAATCTCTTTCCAGATCCCTTATTTCTATTTTAAATCCATTGTTTGCTACGGCACTATATGGTCTGGCGGGATTGGAACTGGTAATTGCCCTTGATTTAGGAAGCTTTGTCGTTGCTTTTCTGGCACTTTTTTTCTTAATAAAGATTCCGGATATATCCGGAGACAAAAATGAGAGTATTATGATACTGGCAAAAGGCGGGATTGAATATCTGAAGAACACACCAATGATTCTCACTATGATTTTGTTTATGTCAGGAATCAATTTGGTTGCTTCAGCATTTGATGCAGTTTTGCCGGGATTTGTAATTCCAAATCCTAAAGGGGGTACTGTTATGCTTGGTGTAGTGACTTCCTTTGCGGGGATTGCCATGATTTTCGGAAGTATATTGGTGTCAGTACTTCCAAAACCAAAGAATCGTATGAAGGTCGTATATATCACCATGTTGATATCGTTGGGTATCGAGAATTATATGATGGCATTTTGTCGAGAACCCTGGCTATGGTGTCTTGGTCAAGTGATTGGCTGGATTCTGGTTCCGGTAATGAGTGCGAATTATGATGTTATTTTTCGAAGTACTGTACCAATTGAACTCCAGGGGAGGGTATATGCATGCAGAAATACATTGCAGTTTTTTACCATTCCGATTGGACTTTTTCTTGGAGGATTTATGGTAGATGATATCTTTGAGCCTTTTATGGAAATGTACCAAAGTAACGCAGGTCTTGCCTTTTTGTTTGGAAATGGGAAAGGCTCAGGTGCAGCTGTTGCCATGTTCGTTCTAGGCATAGCAGGAACTCTTCATTGCCTTATTTTTGGCAGAAAATTGAAAAGATTTAAATATAAGGACAATTAGTTATTTTATAAGGTCAAGATGACTTATTGTTAAATTTAGTGGGTGGGTTCAAATGAACCCACCTTTAGATTCTGATGGATGTGAATCTGCCAGGATTCGAGCGATACTAAGAAAGGAACGTCCAAAGAAATACAGACTTGCCATAATCCAGCTTCAGCAGCTTTGTGATGAGTGTAAAGAAAAGGGTGTTGAAGCAGAACTTATCATAGAAGGAGAATTATCAAAGGTACCTGAAAAATATCTGGAAATAATTCTACAGATTGATGAAGAATTTGAAGTTATTGGTTGTGCTGTAAACGGAAAGGAAGCCATAGAACTGGCAAAGAAGGAAGCACCGGATGTATTTCTTATGTATTGTCAAGGCAGTTGCCCAGGGTCTGTCCAACAAGGAAATATCAGAAAAACTATTTATCAGTGAAGGAACTGTTAAAAATTACATTACTTCCATACTTGCAAAAGAAGATTTATCCCATCGAACAGCACTGGCTGTGTATTATCTGACAGGCAAAAAGCCGGGAATATAGTTAATGTGATAAATTATCTCAAAATGATTATAACAAATAATTCCATAGAACTGGAGAACTTAAAAAAATGAAAGCAGAGAATGAAATGATAACAAAAGAAGCAGCGTTGCAATACGGATTGACTTTTCCGGATACCTATCAAGACGCTCCGTTTCATGATGCAAACTGGCAGTTAATTAGAGTGAAAGGAAACCAAAAGGCATTTTTGTGGGTATATGAAAAAAATGGCTATATTAACCTGAATGTAAAAGTAAGCCCGGAGTGGCGAGACTTTTGGCGAAATACATTTTCTTCTGTCATTCCCGGCTATCATCAGAATAAGGAACACTGGAATACGATTATTTTAGATGGAACAATTCCGGACGCTGATGTAAAACGGATGATAGCAGAAAGCTATGATTTGGTTACAGATAGTCCTTCAAAAAGAATATATGAAGCAGTAAAAAAGATTCCAAAGGGACGTGTAGCAACATATGGGCAAATTGCCGAATGGGCTGGAGATAAAAATATGGCAAGAGCAGTAGGAAATGCTCTGCATAAAAATCCAAACCCGGATGAAATACCATGCTTTCGAGTAGTAAATGCCAAAGGAGAGCTGGCAGGAGCCTTTGCTTTTGGAGGTGCTCAAAGTCAGGCAGAATTGTTGGAAGCAGAAGGTGTTAAGGTCGTAAACGGTAAAGTTGATTTGGCAATATACGGTGTAGATGAAAAAAATGAATCTTATTGATTTTTTTTCAAAAATGTAGTATATTATTAGTATACTAAATATAACAGAGGTATAAAATGGGCAGAGAGAATAAAAAAGAAGTAGTTGCAGCATTACACAGAGAGCAAATAATGAAAGCTGCTGAAAAGCTTTTTTCTGAAAAAGGATATGTTCAAACAACAATAGATGATATTTCGAAAGCATCTGAATATAGTCGTCGTACAATTTACGCATATTACGAAAATAAAGATGATATTTTGCACCATATTATCGAAAAAGGTTTACAGACATTAAAGGTTGATATAGAAAATGCTGTAAACCGTGAAGATGATTTTGTTAGAAACTATAAATCTATATGTATGGCAATGAGTAAATACCAAAGAGAATATCCCCATTCAGTATATAACGTAAACAGTGCAGATTTTTCTGATTATGATTTTTCTGATATCTCTGATACTGTAAAGAATATTTTGCTTTTGGGAACAGAAATAAATACAGTTCTTGCATCATTTATTGAGACCGGAAAGAAAAACGGAATAGTACGGAAGGATATAACTCCTATGCTGACTGTTTATGTTTTGTGGTCAGGTATTACAGCCTTACTTACACTTGCTGATACACAGGGACAATTCATTTGTAATCAATTTTCCATCACAAAAAATGAATTTCTGGATTATGGCTTTAAGCAACTCATTAATTCAATTTTGGAGGTTAGGATTTGAGATAAATCATATGACTCTGAATAATGCTCAAAATCTGAAAATTATCTTTGATACAGAGCCGATAATCCGTTATTACGGAGAGTGGCTCTGGTATTATTTTTGAAAGGAAATATATGGATAAAAACTACACAAATTTTGCACTTATATCAATCAATGCTGCAATTTCTGAAAAGCAGGTAACAGATAATATACTTCTATGCAATGAGAATACAAAAAAATACGGACTTATTCTAACAAAGCAACAGGCTTTAGCATTGTCACAAACCCGTACAGCTTCACTAAAAGAGAGTAAACGCATTGAGTTTGGTAATGGAATTGTTGATAAACTGATTATGGCGGTGTGTGACTCTCCATATATTACACAAGAAACATATGAGGATACACTGCATGAATTGATTAATCTTTTTTACGACCTCAAGAATGATACTTGGGACAGAGTTTCAGATGCAGATTTGATTGACTTTATTAAATCTTCTTTTAATGGTTGTTGTCACGGTTCGATTGAATTGCTGATGGAAAAATCTATGCAGCTTGCTGAACATATTCATGGTGGTAAGAAAATTGATACATTTTAAACCAGGAGGAATAGTATGGGAGAAACTCTTGATACCTTGCATTTAATAGATGAAAAACAGTTACATCCCCGATATTACGCGGGGTCACTGATTCAACAAGCGATATACTGCCATTTATTATCAGATACAGATGTCTCAAAAATCCAATCTGATTTGTTAGTAATACTTGCTGAGCAATGTGAAAAATGGAGTAATGGCAAAAGTAGTTCTGTTCCAACCGAAAAAGCACAGGATATGATGAATTCAATACTGTTCATTATCAGCATAAAGTTAAAATCGTACCAATCTCCGGAGCAGGCAGTCCAGATGTTGAAATCTGAACAACTAAAATCGCTTTTTGAAAGCGGATTGCAAATAGTACGCAGAAAAAAAGTTGTCGCCAGAAATTTGCAAAAACAAATTGTTGATAATTTATTTGATACACCAAATGTTTACTATCGTTCCACCATAGTAGACGGTATCAATGGCTTTTTCAAATTATACCGTCCACAGTTTGCAGCCCATGAAATACATATTACAGCCGACTATCCTGTTTTAATGGGTAGACCGGAATCAGACGGAATTGAATTTATTGAACAATACCTTCGCTGTATTGAAGCGGAAAACGAATTTTGTGTGCAGTTTTGCTCACAAGATATACACCACCTGTTATGCGGACTTACACAGGATTATCAAAGTGTTCCCATGAACATTTTTGAGTATGTGATGTTATCCGTATTAGGACTTGTTTTGCTAAAACGCAATCCTCAAAAACTCAACCTCTCAGAAAAAGATGTTGAAAACTTGTACTATCTTTTTTCTGATAAAGCAGATGAGGAAATTGCAGAATACTTGGAAAAAGCAGTAATTTTATTAAGTGAATATAATTTGTTGCCAAAATCGACCAATCGGTATTTGGCGGTAACATTGAATAAGTTTGTTTCTGATATAAGTAACGCGGTCAAAACTAAAACGCTTGATAAGTTATTCCTTGTTCCGGTCTATTCAAAGCAAAAAATAGAAAATTCATTTAACTATGGGGAACGAATGGATGACACAAAATATCAGAAATTGGTTGAAAAGATTTTACAAGCAAATAAAAGTGAGGAAAAAGTTGACCTCATTTTGCAAGAGATACATTCCCTCGCTGACCTGCTAGATATATTGTCTGATACAGAACTTTATAAGGAGGACTTTGAACTCTTAATAAATATGCTGCCTCTTTCAGTGTTTGTTTTTCTGCTTTCTCAATATCCTAATGATGATTTTTTAGACAGAGAAAGCGAGCAGCTATTGTTTCAAGCGTTATCGAAAAGAAAGAAATGCCTTTCTTCCGAAGAAAAGCAACAGGTTGAATTACATTAAAGATGGTGAAAGAGTTAGACAAATAGTAATGAATTTAGGAGATGAACAGACATGAGTGAAAAAATTAAGGAATTTGATAGAATGATAACTGGAAAACTATATAATGCGGATGATCCGGAATTAGGCAAGGTGCATTTAAAGTCAATGACGTTGTGCCAGAAATTTAACAGCATTCCATTTGATCATGAAGAAGAAAAAAATGCTGCGAAAGAAGAATTGATTCCTTCATGCAAAGGTAAATATCTTGGCATTTTTACTCCGTTTTTTTGTGAATATGGAGTGAATATTCATGTAGGGCAAGGATGTTTCATTAATTATAATTGTACATTTTTGGACGTTGCTCCTATTGAGATTGGAAATGGCGTCTGGTTTGGACCAAATGTTACTTTAGCCACACCAAATCACCCTTATATAGCAGAGGAACGCCTCCCTAATGACTATCCTGATGGATTTCATGATCTTGAATATGCAAAACCAATTGTGATTGAAGATAACTGTTGGATATGTGCCAGCGCAACTATCATTGGTGGGGTGACAATTGGTAAGGGAAGTATTGTGTCAGCAGGATCTGTTGTTACAAAGGATGTACCTGCTAATTCGATTGTCGCAGGAGTACCTGCAAAAGTAGTCAGACAAATTGATGAACAGGATAGAATTCACGTTTGGGAGACTTATCAGGAAAACAAAAAGCCTCAGTCAGAACGTGAAAAGAATAAATAATGATTGGTAAATTCGTTACAGCAGAAGCAATAGCTAATGCTTTGGGCAAATCTATGATTCGTGTCAACTATGCGGAAATTGAATCATCATTAAAAAAATGCCCAAAAGTATGGAGGTTTTAATTGAGAATAACAATAATTCGTCATGGTAAAGTAAATATGGAGTGGCCTAAGAAGTGCTCTTCAATTGATTTTGACATGGCTTGTGCGGAATATGATAGAAGTGATTTAGAAGGTATCAATATTACTCCAATATGTGAAGATGCTGATAAAATTTATGTAAGTACTTTACCACGAAGTGTACATACTGCTGAAATCCTGTTTCCTAACAGGAAATATTATGAAATGCCAGAAATTGGTGAAGTCCCATTGAGATCATTTATGGATACAGAAAAAAGATTACCTTTATGGATGTGGAATATTCTAGGCAGAGTGCAATGGTATATTGGTAGTTCTCGTCAATTAGAAAAAAGAAATAGTACAATACAAAGAGCAAATAAAGTTATAGATTTGTGTGAAAGTCAAAATAAAGATTGTATACTGGTAACACATGGATTTTTTATGAAGACTTTGATTAGAGTTTTGAAAAAAAGAAAGTATCAGTTATCAGGTAATAATCAGTTTACAATTAAGAATTTGCAGTTGATTTATGCTGAAAATTTTTATTGATTTTTCTGACGAAACTCAATGGAAAAGTGATATTTGGAAAAGATGAATGTGAGAAATGTAAATGGAAAACGAAGAGCTTTTCACAAGAACTATTTTATAATGCCTTAACGGACATAACTATCCTCCAATCTGTAAGAGTTGCTATTGAAGATGAGGGTTTAACTATTAGTAGTCCAGGAGGATTTATAGAAGGAGTTAATCTTAAAAACCTCTTAAGTGTTGAACCTCATGGGAGAAATCAAGTTCTGGCAGATGCTTTAAAGAGAATAGGCGAAGACTTTCTATTCAAGAGCTCTCAGAAATAACTAATGTTACGGAGATGAGAGCTAAGGCAAATATCGAAAAACTGGTTGAAGCAGGGTTAGTTGATGCTACAGGAACAAGTAAAGCAAGATCATATATTTTAAGTTCAAAAGTATATAAGGAACAAGATAACCTTGTAGGATATGTTAGACAAACAGGTATTGATGCTGTGAAATATGAGGCCTGGATAATGGAACTTGTTCAAAAACAAGGTGGTACAATTACAAGAGACAATGTTATAGAGCTACTTAATGTAACCCCATCTCAAGCATATCGTCTTTTGAAAAAATTGACGGATAAGGAAATGCTAAGGTTGGTTGGAACTGAAAGAAATGCTTATTATGAAATAGTATAGAAACACACGGATAACGCGCGCGTGCGTTTTCGTGCGTTTCTTATTGTAGGAAAGCTTATTCCTGATGCATGTTACCTGCAAAAAATGCATCTTACTATCCTTGCTATTGTGAATGAAAATAAGCCCGGTTATAATTGCCTTAATTTATGAAAGGAATGGTGATTGTAATGGGCTTATTTTTATTCATTTGTTTTGTGGTAATGGAAGTCGTTTTAATGGTTTCCTCTTTTACGAAATATACGGAAAAGAAGAAATGGCTTTTGGTGCGATGGGTTTTAAGAGCAGGAGAACTTGCAGTTTTTCTTTTTGTAATGCTGCTTCCGAATGTAACCTTTGATTTCAAATATCAGCTATGCTTTTATGTTTTAATGCTTCGGTTGGCAAGAGCACTGATCATGTATCTTGTAAGAAGAAACTCAGTAACAGGGAAGAGGTCAAAAGCAGGAGCAGTGTTAGGGGGAATTGGCAGTATCATACTTCTTGCGGTGACTCTTATCCCGGCTTTTATCTTTACGGAATATCATGGGCTTAAACCTTCAGGAGAGTATCAGGTAGAGCAGGCGGCTGCGATTCTCATTGATCAAAGCAGAATTGAAGGCTTTGAAACGGATGGTTCAAATAGGGAAATCCCGGTACATTTCTACTATCCGGAAACAGATGAGACTGTTACAGATGAGTTCCCTTTGGTAGTCTTTTCACATGGAGCATTTGGTTATTACGAAAGCAATACGTCTACCTATATGGAACTGGCAAGTAACGGATATGTAGTGGAATGCAGTATGAAATTCCCATAATGAATATCTATTATGTGGAAGCAGTTGATAACAGAGTATTTCTATACTGTTCGAAACAGATTTATGAAACGAAGCGAAGATTGTATGAAATAGAAGATATCCTTGTAGAAAAAAATTTTTTACGTGTTTCGAAATCAGTCGTTCTGAACCTGATGAAGGTGAAAGCAATCAAACCGGCGATGAATGGTCGTTTTCTTGCCATACTTCTTAATGATGAGGAAATCATCATTTCAAGAAAATATGTATCGGCGCTAAAAAATAAATTGAAGGGAGAAAAATAACAATGCAGGGAAAAGAATTATTGGCTAAAATGTTTCGGACATATTTTGTCCTTGTAACCTTGATAAATGCGGTTATATATGTGTCGGGAAGCATTATGCAGCCGGATAGACGTTTCGGATATTCCGTATTTATCATGCCGTTGATTTATGCACTGGCAGGTATTCTTCCTCAGCTGGTCATGTATTCACGACATGAGCTTTCGATAAAAGAAGTACTTTTGAGAAAATTTATTCAGCTTTTATTAATTGAACTGATGATAAATGGAATCATTCTTGGTGAAAATGCATTGCGTCCTGAATACACGTACTTTGTAAAAACAATCTCTATATGCATTGTTGTGGTGTTTATTTTGGCAAACGTGATTAACTGGATTATGGATTGCACTTCTGCAAAACAGCTAACCAGAGAACTTGAGAAATTTCAAGAGAAAAATCAAGAAATGCAAGAACGGCAGATAGAATAAACTCAGTTAAGAAATAGTTAATAATTTAATAGCAATTGGTTAAAGAAGTAACTTTCGAAACCATGTATTATACTCTTAAAGAATAAAGCAATATGCCATGAAATGGTAGTTGGTAAAAGGAGTGTAATATATGGTTTCTTCTATTTTAAGAACAGAAAAGTTATGTAAGAGTCAGTATGCAGGAGGGAAGTGGTTTGGGATTGTATATTTCCAAAATGCTGCTTGAGAAAATGGGAGGAGAAATACTCTGCTCCAATGTGACTCCCGGGTTTCAGGTAAGTCTGATGATTCCATTGGATTAATAAGAGTAATAAAACTGTACATATTTATCTTGACACCGAGAACGTTCGTTAGCTATAATATAGGATATATTCGCAAAAATTGACAGAAACTTTTAGAAAATAGAAATTATCTTCATAACATTACTTTCTTGGAAGAGGCTAAGACAATTCAGAAAAAACTGTATGTACAAAGAAGGAGTTGAATATGAAACCAAATTACAAAATTTATCTACAGAAACTGCTGATCATAGCAGTTCCTATTATACTGAGCAATCTGATCAGTCAGCTGCAAATGTTGATTGACAGGATTTTTCTTGGACGTGCTGATAATTTGTACATGAGCGCATTGTCCAATGTTACAGCACCGATGTGGGCTACAATGTCATTCTGCTTTTCATTGGTGGCAGGAGCATCAATTTTAATCAGTCAGAACGTTGGGGCTGGAAACAGAGACAACATAGAAGAGTATGCAGGCGCAATGATTAAATATAATAATATAATACCAATACTGTTGTTTTTCTTTTGGCTCGTGCTTTCAGAACCTGTATTTAAAATAATGGGTGTATCAGAAAATTTGATGCCCCTATGCTTAAGCTATTCCAGATATTATGCTCCGGTGTTCATACTTACCGGATTAGGCGGATCTCTTAGCGTAATTCTCCAGACATCAAATTATACACAGCCAATGGTGGTATATGGTTTATTGCGTTCAGCACTTAATATCATATTGGACTATGTTTTGATTTATGGCAAATTCGGATTTCCGGCTCTTGGAATAAAAGGAGCTGCAATAGCAACAGTGATAGCGGAATATCTGGGAGCATTGTATATTACATATGTATTTTTAACAAACAAAAATCTGGTTACCAGACCTTCGCTGAAAGGAACTTTAAAAGCGAAGCTGTCAACTTACCTTACTTCTGCAAAACTGGGAGTAAACACAGCACTTGAAGATTTTGCCTGGAATATTGGCAATTTGTGTCTTATCAGGATTTTAAATACAATTAATGAATTTGCTGCAGGAATCTATTCCATTATATTTGGAGTGGAAATATTGGCAATAGTGATCGTAGGTGCTATTGGAAGTAGTACCATGACACTTACATCCGAGGCGAGTGGCAGAAAGGATTTGGCGCAATATAAAGGAGTATGTATATGTGCCTATGGATTGTGTGCGATTGTTGCAGTTGTTATGATTATTTTGAGTATTACAATTCCAAAGCAGATTGTTGCATTATTTACAAAGGACAATTCGGTTATTACAACAAGTAGTATTTATTTATTAATTGTTGGAATCAACCTGTTTTCAAAATCTGCAAATATTATTATTGGTAATGGAATACGAGGAAGCGGGAATACCAGATGGATGCTCAATACACAGATACTTGGAACAATAGGAATTGTCTGTGTAGCTGCATTTTTTGTATATGTATGCAAGCTTGGAATTACAGGAGTATTTATGGCTGTGTTGGTAGATGAAGGGGTAAGGGCATTAATAAATCTTGGAAAATACTTGCGAATTGTAAAAAAGTGGGAAAATAAGAATGAAGGGCATATATTAGATATTTAGTACATTAATATGATATTTGATATTCACATTTTATTTTATAATATGTTATTGTACATAGATTATATCTCGCGAGGTGTTTTCAGAATGAAAACCCGAGTTTTTTTGTAAGGAGTAATGGTATGGATAAATTAAACTATGATGGATATTCTTTGAAATGGGAAGAACAATTCGAAGGTAATACTCTTAACAGAAATGATTGGAATGTCGAACTTCATGAGCCAGGCTGGGTAAATGAAGAATGGCAGGAATATGTTGATTCAGAACATAACATATTTATTAAGGATGGAATGTTGCATCTGAATGCGATAAAGCATGCTGACGGTACTTATACGTCTGGTCGTGTATCTACACAAAATAAGAAAGATTTTGTTTATGGACTGTTTGAATGTAGAGCTAAAGTTCCATTTGGAAAAGGCTTTTTGCCAGCATTCTGGTTGATGTCTACAGATGAAAATATATATGGACAATGGCCAAGATGTGGTGAGATAGACATTATGGAAGTACTTGGTGATAAGCCGGATACTCTTCATGGCACAATGCATTTTGGCAATCCTCATGCACAGAGCCAGGGGACATATGTACTTGATGGTGAGGAGGATTTTTCAAACAGCTTTCATGTTTTTCAGTGTGAGTGGCTTCCCGGGTGTATTCGCTGGTATGTTGACGGCGTATTGTACCATGAGGAAACACAATGGCACTCTACTACTGAAGGCGTAGGTACATTACCTTATCCTGCACCATTTAATAATGAGTTTTATATCATTCTCAACCTTGCAGTTGGTGGCAGCTGGGTAGGTTATCCGGATGAAAATACAAGCTTTGATAATAATCCTTTTATTATTGATTATGTCAAGGTATATGAGAAGAATCTGTAATTTTACTCAATTTTAATAACCATTTCCGTGTAAAACATGTCTAAATTCGTGTAATTTAGGCGTGTTTTTTGTTTATATTATGATATAATAATAAATATTCAGTTAATACAGGTATTTATTGCATATATTATAAGAAAATGTATATTAAACAGAAATAAATCTATCATTAAAAGCTATTTTGCAAGGATTTGTGGTAATAATTATTAATATACTGAATAGTTATGCATAAAACTTAACATTGCTTGTGGTTTTACACAACAAAATTCAATTCATAAAACAAATGATGGACAGGAGAGAAAATGATATGGAAGAAAAAAGTGGTGTATTGATTCAAAATGAAAAGCAGGCAAACACAGCAGTAGCAAAAGTGATGCGAATTACATTTCTGCTTTATTCAATAGTGTATCTGCTCAATGTATTTGGAATTTTTGTAGTTGACATGAAAATTATGACACTGGCTTATGTGGGCGGTTCTATATGTTTGTGGATTCCGACGTTAATTGTTAATGTTGGAAAGAATCAGAATAACTATGTAAAATACATTCTGATTCTTTGTGCTGTATTCTATGTTACGATTGCGGCATCTACATTAGGATATCATGTAGTGCTTTTATATACTTACGCGATTGCAATTTCAAGCCTATATTTTTCAAGGAAGCTTAATATCATTACTACAATCTTATCAGCAGTAGGAGCATCTTTGGGACAATGGCTTTGCTTTGTACTAAACACACTTCCTGATAAAAATTTTCCAAATGTATATAAACTCTTTGTTTATGGAATTTTGCCAAGAACTATGGTATTGGTTGCAATTGCTGCTATTTTTACCATGCTCTGTGAAAGAACAGCAGGAATGCTTTCTAATCTGTTGAATGCAGAGGAACAGGAAAAAATGATGAATCAGATGAAACAGATGCAGGAAAAATCAAAGCAGACATCAGACGAACTGTTTCATATGGTTAAAGATTTGTCTGTAATTACAGAGGCATCCATGAAAGCAAACGAACAAATTGCAGCAGAGACAAATAGTGTATTACACAGTTTCAGTGATAATACACATGAAATAACAGGAATTAATGAAAGAACACATGACATTAATAATCAATTGATTGCGCTTAGTGATATGAATGAGCAGGTTGCTGAACTTGCAAGAAGAATAAACCAAATAACAAAAGAAAATCAGCAGAAGATGGATGATGCAACAAACAGTATGGAACAGATTCATACAAGTACTAATGAATGTAAAAATATAATTTGGCAGTTAGGAGAAGAATCAAAGGAAATTCTTGGTATTATCAAAGTTATTACAGGTATTTCAAATCAGACTAATATTCTTGCGTTAAATGCCACAATAGAAGCAGCAAGGGCAGGTGAGCATGGAAGGGGATTTGCAGTAGTAGCCGGTCAGATTCAAAAATTGGCAGAACAAACAAAGACTGCTGTTGATGATATAGGAAAAATTGTTACAGAAGCCGTTCGACATACAGAAAATGCAGTAAGCGCTATGGAACAGAGCGTATTGTTAACAAAGGCAGGAATGGATAATATTCGCGAAGTTGGTAACTCCACTGCTGTGATTACCTCTTCAAACAGTCAAATGTCAGAACAAATAATAGAAATGGACAAAACTGTTGAGAACATTAGGGATCAGAGTAATAAAGTAGCAAATGGAATGGAACAGGTCAATGAAAATACACATAATAATTATACTGCAATTGAGCAGGTAGCATCTGCCACACAGGAAAATAGTGCCGGTGTTGAAAAAATTGAAAACATGGTAGAAAGAATAAAAGAACTTGCAAACAGCGCAGTGGAAAAGCTTTGACAGATATAGTATAGGAGTGATGCGAAGCATGTATACAAAAGATATGTTAATGAATGATAAACAAAGAAAAAGAAATTCTATTTATGACCAGGCAATGAAAG
Source organism: Lachnospiraceae bacterium (assembly GCA_017424235.1). Taxonomy (GTDB): domain Bacteria; phylum Bacillota; class Clostridia; order Lachnospirales; family Lachnospiraceae; genus COE1. The sequence goes on from JAFPAQ010000189.1 coordinate 14,794, forward strand.
AAAAAGATAATTTTTCGAAAGAGGATTTGGCGAAACTGGCACAGGGACATCAGTTTCTGGCACGTTTGCAGGAGGATCTGAAATACGCAGTAGATTTGGGCAAAGCGTTATCTGATTATCTGAGAAATATTGCAGATTATTTTCACCTGGATCGAATCGTTATCCTTGAAACAGATCTGACCAAGGGGACGAATACTGTGAGTTACCAGTGGAATTCAAAAAAAGAGAATGCACTTGTGGATTATTTTCAAACTATGACTGAAGAAGAGATTGCAAGTACGATTGCGACTTATGATAAAAATGGTTATATTGAGGTAAATCCAACCTTTCCACCATGTCACATGAGATTCGTACACCAATGAATGCGATTGTCGGTATGACGGAAGTGGCTTTGCGAGAAGAAATGACACCCGGTATGCGAAAATGCCTGAAGACAGTACAATCATCAGCATTTGGACTTTTGACATTGATTAATGACATTTTGGATTATTCCAAAATTGAAGCCGGGAAACTGGAAATCGTGCCGGAAAAATTCTATACGTTATCGCTTGTAAACGATATGTATGAGATTATCAAGGCAAGAAATAACGGTAAGCTCGCATTGCATTTACATATGCCGGATAATCTTCCGACTGCGCTATATGGCGATATCGTCAGGATCAAACAGGTCATGATTAATTTCTGCACGAATGCGGTCAAATACACAGATACAGGATCCGTAGACATTTTCCTGGAAACAGAAAGAATCGATGACAACCATTGCAAAATGATTTTTTCGGTAAAAGATACGGGTATTGGAATCCGAAAAGAGGATTTTAGAAAGTTGTTTAAACAATATGGTCAGGTAGACATCGCCGTAAATCATCATAAGGAGGGAACCGGACTTGGTCTTATGATCAGCAGGCAGCTGATTGAAAATATGAATGGTATGGTATCGGTAGAAAGCGAGTACGGAAAAGGAAGTACTTTTGGTTTCACAATTCCGCTGGTTGTGAAAGACTGGTCTCCTGCAGGAACGCTGGAAAACTATCATTATGAAGAAGACGATGAAGAGGATGAGAATGCTCTTTTTACTGCTCCGGAAGCCAGGATTCTGATTGTGGATGATACACCGCTGAATTTAATGGTAGCGGAGGCTTTGTTAAGTCCGATTGGTATGACGATTGAAACTGCAGAAAGTGGATTTGAGACACTGGATAAAGTAGCAGGTACGACCTATGATCTGATTCTGATGGATCATTTCATGCCGGGCATGGATGGCGCGGAAACGGTGCAGAAAATACGGGCATTAGACGGAAATCCAAATCAAAATATTCCTATTATTGCACTGACTGCAGATGCGATGTCAGGTGTAAAGGAGGCACTTCTGGCAAGTGGTATGAATGATTTTATGAGTAAACCTATCTTGATTGATGTGGCATATCAGGTGTTACAGCGTTGGCTGCCAGTCGACAAAATTGTAAAGACGGTAAGATAACAGAGAATAACTTGGATTTTACGGTAAGCAGATATAAAAAATGGCTGGGATTTATTGTAAAGCAAAGAAAAAACTGTTTTCATTGATTCATGCAATCAATGAAAGCAGTTTTTTATGCTAATATTATTCTAAAAACACATCGCGGGAAATAACTTGTGTACAGTAATCATTGTTTTTATAGTGTTATGCATCATTTGTCAATATGCCTTGCAATTAAGGTACAGCTCATTTAAACTAATATTATCATATATTGAGAAAGGGTAGATTATGGAAGAATACAATCATGGATATTTTCAGGAAGCGTTATCGAATTTCACAAAGGACTTTGCTTACGGTGGAGCTATCCGACATTTGGTGGATCATGGATACACAGTCGACCGCATTATTAAAGAATTTAATTATCCGTTATCACGCGATACCATAGAAAAAATGGTGAATCGGTATTTAGAGGAAAAAAATAGTAATGTGTAATGTATTTTTACTCTGTTCTAAATAAAAAAGATTTCACATTACTTTATACATAGATTATATCCCGCGAAGTGTTTTCTGAATGAAAACCCAAGTTCGCTAAGAGTGATCGAAAATCTTACCAGCTTCTATTGACAAATTCTTTAAAAATAATTATTCTACTCATAAGATAGTATATTATGAGTAGAATAATTGCAAAGGAGGCTCAATATGTTTTTATGCAGGGAAAAAGAATTACAGAAATTAAATAAGCGTTATTTCGGTGATGAATTTGAATGCATTGTCATTTATGGAAGAAGACGTGTCGGTAAGACCGCGCTGATTAACGAATTTTGTAAAGATAAGAAGAACATTTACTTTTCAGCATTAGATACGACTCCCCAGGAAAATTTAAAGATACTATCAAAGTCAATATATAGCTGCAAAAATCCGAGTGGCAGCCATGCGCCCAAATTTGAATCATTCGATGATGCATTTGCGGAAATTACAACGATGTCAGAGCAGGAACGAATTGTTTTTGTTATAGATGAATACCCGTATCTTGCCAAAGCAGAAAAGTCCATATCATCAAGGCTGCAGCACTTGATTGACCATGTTTGGAGCAGTCATAATATTTACCTGATCTTATGTGGATCATCCATGAGCTTTATGGAGTATCAGGTTTTAGGGTATGAAAGTCCTTTATACGGCAGACGCACTGCACAATTTAAAATTGAGCCATTGACTTATAAGGAAACGGCAGCATTTAATACACAACTGGATGTAGAACAGAATTCAATCATATATGGAATAACGGGAGGAATACCTCACTATATCAATAAACTGCATGTGCAAAAAAATTTGGACGAGGCAGTGCTGGAGAATATTTTCGACAGAACAAGCTATTTATTTGAAGAACCAGAGAATTTATTGAAACAGGAATTGCGAGAGCCGGCTGTTTATAATTCGATTATTACCGCAATTGCAGAGGGAGCATCACGCTTAAACGAAATTGCAACAAAGACTGGACTTGAAACAGGACCTTGCACAAAATATCTTAAAGTTTTAGCAGACTTGGGAATTGTACAAAAGGAGACTCCAATTACAGAGAAAATAGGAAAAAAATCCATATATATGTTAGTGGATAACCTGTTCCGCTTTTGGTATCGCTTTGTCCCGCAGAATATCGTGGCAATCAATTCTGGCAGAATTACATCCTGCTATGAAAATGTTGTGAAGAAAAATCTCTCCGATTATATGGGACTTGTTTTTGAAAAGATGTGCAAGGATTATCTGATTTATTATGCTGACAATCTGCCAGTTTCATTAAGGGCTGTAGGGCAGTGGTGGGGAACCGATGCTGTGACTAGAAAACAGGTGCAGATTGATATTGTGGGAACCCCAATTGAGGGAACAGAATACATCATTGGATCCTGCAAATTTCGCAATGAGAGCATTGGTGTAGACGAGCTGGAATTATTGAAAAAATATGCACAGGTATTTGGAAAAGGTTCAAAGTACTATTTTTATATCTTTTCAAAAGGTGGATTTACAGAAGGACTGAGAGAATTGGAACAAAAAGGAGAAGTCAGACTGCTTACGTTGGAGGATATATATCGGTGAAAATTAACTTGACATAGGAAATCGAAATAAATGTAATGAGAGTAATCACTTGCATTGCAGATTGGAGATGTGATGAAAAGGTAGTTAATTATGATAAGAGAAGTAAAAAGCATGGTTGTGCTATTGAAGCGAGTAAAAAGGAATAAGGAGTTGTGAATCAGTTTGCAGAAAAAGAAAAGTATTGTGAAAAAATATGGACTTGTGATTTGCTCAATTACCATTTTGATAATTATAATTTTTATTGGAATTAGTATTGTTAACAAAGAAGATCATGAACGGGAGTATGGAGTATTCCTGAATCTGGACGCATCGGACATGGACAGAATAGAAGGATACCAGACACTGGTGATTGATGCACAATACTTTTCAAAAGAAGATATCATGCAATTGAAAGAAAAGGGAAGCACAGTATATTCCTATCTCAATATCGGATCGATTGAGAACTTTCGCACCTATTATGATGCTTATTCTTATCTGGCACTGGGAGCGTATGAAAACTGGGACGAAGAACAGTGGATTGATGTCTCTTCACCTGTCTGGCAGGAATTTCTTGTCTCTCTGGAAGAAGAATTACTGGCAAAAGGGATAGACGGATTTTTCATAGATAATTGTGATGTATATTATCAGTATCATATCGAGGAGATCTTTGAAGGACTCACAGTTATTCTGGAACATCTGATGAGATATGACACACCTGTCATAATAAATGGTGGCGATACCTATGTCATGGAATTTATGGATATGCATGGTTCCGCCCATCAGATTATGACAGGCGTGAACCAGGAATCCGTTTGGGGGGAGTTTGATTTTGAAACAGGTAACTATATTGCACAATCCAAAGATAATAGAGAGTATTTTGAATCCTATGTTGAGGCTTGCAGGGATGATGGAGCAGATGTATATTTGCTTGAATACACAACAGATTTTGCACTAAAATGGAAAATCAAAAAGTATTGTGCAAAAAATCAATTCCGTTACTATATTTCAGATTCGATTGAATTAGACTAGATATTTTTCTATTTATTTAGCCCCTTGGAAATCAGTGAGACGACAAGAGTATTGCAATATTCGATAATTGACAAAGAAAAAGCTGAAAAATATAATAAAAATATATGAAAATGCGTAGCTGCAAGGATATTGAATCGCTATGAAACTGCTTTGAATGAGGTGAGAACTTACATGGGAACTTATTTTAATCCGAATAATGAAAGCTTTACAAAAGATAAGAACAGCGAGTTATATATTGATAAAACAGGATTATTGGAATATCTGAATAAAGTAATCTGTACAAATGTAAATTGCATCAGTGTCAGCCATGCCAGACGCTTTGGTAAATCCCATGCAGCCGGAATGATTGATGCTTATTATAGCCGTGGCTGTGATTCCTACGAGCTTTTTAAGGATACAGAGATTGCTACAAAAGATAATTTCAAAAAGCATATGAATCAGTATAACGTGATTCATCTTGATATGGCATCATTTTGGGATGATTACAAGGATAATATTGTTGAAAAGATTGTTGAATATATCTATAAAGATTTTAAGGCAGTATTTGGAGAGTCGATTGATTATGAGAGCAAGATCAGTTTTGTTTTAATGTCGATTTATCAGAAAACAAAAATTCCTTTTGTTATCATCATTGATGAGTGGGACTGTGTGATCAGGAATAGTGGAAATGAAGCATTGGTTCATAAATACCTTCAATTCCTTCATTCACTGTTTAAAAGCGAAGAATCAAAGGCATTTCTGGCACTTGCCTATATTACAGGAATCCTTCCTGTTAAGAAGATCAAGGATGAATCAGCGCTGAATAACTTTAGAGAGTATACAATGTTAAGATCAAAACAAATCACAAAGTATTTTGGTTTTACAGAGGAAGAAGTGAAAGGACTTTGTGAAAAGTATGACATGGATTTTGATACCGCGAAAACATGGTACAATGGCTATTTAATTGATGGACTTCATATGTATAATCCGAATTCGGTGGTACAGGCAATGTTAGATCATGATTTTGATTCTTACTGGAAAAATACCTCATCATTTGAATCCATCAATACGTTTATCAATATGAATTATGAAGGCTTAAAGGATGATGTGTTGACGATGTTATCAGGCAGAATGGTTCCAGTCAATACAGAGACCTTTAGCAACGATTTGTTTGAAATATCTTCCAAGGATGAAGCATTAACAGCATTGGTCCATCTGGGGTATCTTGCATACGATGCCGAAGAAGGCAGTACATTTATTCCAAATTATGAAGTGGCGAAGGCTTATCAGGCGGCGATTAATAAAGGTAGCTGGCATGAAATAGCAGGATCGATATCAAAGTGTGATGAACTGCTAAGGGCAACGATAGCAGGAGACGCTGATAAGGTAGCTCAGATTATCGAGATTGCACATGAAGCATATACTTCCATTTTGAAATATAATGATGAAAATTCACTAAGCTGTGTACTTACGATGGCATACTTTACGGCACCTGCTTACTACAATATCGTCAGGGAATTTCCTGCCGGAAAAGGGTTTGCAGACCTCGTGTTCATTCCAAGAGCAAATGCAGGGAAAAGGCCTGCAATGATAATTGAATTGAAATACAATCAGTCGGCAGATTCGGCAATTCGTCAGATCAGGGAGCGCAGATATCAGGGCGCATTATCCGGATACAGTGACAGGATATTACTGGTAGGCGTTAATTATGATGCTGACGGCGAAGACAAAAAGAAACATACATGCGTGATCGAAGAGTGGTGCAATTAGTATTAGGCTATGATTTTGCGAATACCAGATTTAACATAAAAGATTTTAGTTTTGCTAAAGAAAAGAAAAATTAGTGGAGGGGAATAATGGATCAGAAGGCAATAGGACAATTCATACAATGTACTCGAAAAGAAAAAGGCTTTACACAAAAAGAATTGGCCGAGAAGATAGGTGTAAGTGATAAAGCGGTCTCAAAATGGGAAACCGGCAATGGATTGCCTGACATAGCATCCTTATCTGTACTGTGCGAATCATTGGATATCAGTATAAATGAACTGCTTGCAGGTGAAAAGCTGCCACCACATGAATATTCTCAAAAAGCAGAAGAAAACATGATGAATTTATTAAAAGAGAATGAAAATGTAAGGAAGAGTGTTATATTTCAGTTTATTGTTGGAGGTATGGCAGCAGTAATACCACTTTTAATCCCAATACTTTCGTATGCAGGTGGAATCAAGGTCTTTATTGATATACCTTCATTAATTGAAATTGGTTTTATCTGTGTAGCCTGTCTTTTGCTTTCAGGGGCAAAGGGCAAAAAAAATATCATTGGTGTTTTGCGAAAAACTGTAATCCCGGCAGGTGTAATTAGCGCATTGTTTGGGATGGTAAGTATATTGTCAACAATTGAAGATACAAGAAATATTCTTAAATATATATCAATATCTGTAATAAGCTTTGTTTATTCATTATTGTTTTATCTTGCATTGATAGTTATTGAAAACAGGATAAACAATGATGATAACAGTAAAAGACAATAAAAAATTTACATAAATATTTATAAATATTCAGAAATTAAAAAATACCTTTAAAAATATTTAATAATAGTGTATTATTATAGTTAACATATTATTATGGTTATATATAAGGACTGTATAAATCAATTTTGAGGGGTAAAATGGATTGTAAAGAGACGCAAAGGTGTATTTCTCTTTTTCTTGAAGAAAAAATGGATAGACGCACCGAGCAGAAATTTGTAGAGCATGTTCGTTCATGTAGGGAGTGCATGGAGGAACTGACTATCGAATATCTTTTCAATATTGCTATTGAAAGATTGGAGAACGCTGAGGTTTTTGATGTAGAAAAGGAACTGGAAGAAAAGCTGAACAGAGCAGTCAATAGAAAAAAAGTTCATTGTCAGCTTAAAGCCGGTTTTTTTGTGGTTGCATCAATGATAATGTGCGTATTGCTTTTATTTTAAATGGAGGATATGTTTGTGATGGAAAAAATAGTATTAATAGATGGTCACAGTATTCTGAACAGAGCTTTTTATGGAGTTCCACCACTTACAAATGCAAAAGGACAGCATACAAATGCTGTCTATGGATTTCTCAATATTTTGTTCAAAATACTTGGCGAAGAAAATCCACAGTATCTAACAGTTGCATTTGATATGCATGCACCTACATTCAGACATGAAATGTATAAAGAATACAAGGGTACAAGAAAGCCCATGCCCGAGGAATTGCGAGAGCAGGTACCAATGATAAAGGAAGTACTTCAGGCAATGGGAGTTCAGATTGTGCAGATGGAAGGTCTTGAAGCTGATGATATACTTGGTACAATTGCAAAGCGTTCTGAAAAAGAAGGCATGGAGGTATCGCTGGTATCTGGTGACAGGGATCTTTTACAGATTGCAAGTGAAAATATAAAGATTCGTATTCCAAAAACCAAAGGTGGTAAGACTGAAATAGAGGATTACTATGCCAAGGATGTAGAGACTGCTTATAAGGTGACTCCAAAACAGTTTATTGAGTTAAAGGCACTTATGGGTGATACTGCTGATAATATTCCCGGCGTGCCAAAGGTTGGAGAAAAGACTGCAACAGAATTAATGACAACATATGGTTCAATAGAGAATATTTATGCTCATATAGAAGAAATATCAAAAAAGAGCATAAGAGAAAGCCTTTCTCAGAATAAGGATTTGGCGGACTTAAGTCTTGCACTTGCCACAATCAAAACCGATGCAGATTTTGATTTTACTTATGATAAGGCTAAGCTTGGAAATCTGTTTACACCAGAAGCCTATACTGTATTTAAACAGCTTTCATTAAAGAATTTCCTTAGTAAATTTGATGAAATAAATCAGAATACCAATGTTGATATTGAAAAGGAAATAAGCATAATAAAAATCACATCCAGATCAGAAGCAGACAAAGTTTTTGCAGAATTAATCAAATGTGAAGATGCTGCTTTTAAGATAATAAATATAAATAAAACAGACTCCGGTAACTTTGGAGAGAGTGCATCTGGACAGATGTTTTTTCAGCTCGAAGAAGCGAAGGAAGTATTTGTATGTGTAATTACCCTTGGAACAGATAAAAAGGTTTACTTTGTAGAACAGGGAAATGATATTTCAAAGGAATATATTATTGAAAACTTTGGTAATGCAGTATTAAAGGGCGGCGAGTCAAAGTTCTCCTGCTTTGATATAAAAACAGATTATCACAACATTCTGAATGATACTGTAGAAGCCGGCTTATCTTCTAAAGAGATAGCAAATAGTATATTTGACTGTAAGATAGCAGCATATCTTTTGAATCCTTTGAAGAACGATTATGAAGTGGCTGATGTGGCAAGTGAATATCTCAACATCACATTACAGACATGGAATGAATTATTTGGCAAGATGGACTGTACTACAGCTTACAATACTAAAAAAGATGACTTTATCTCGTACATTTCAAAGGAAGTATATTCCTTAAATATGGCTAAGAAGATTTTAAAGGATAAGCTTAACGAGACTGGTATGTATTCTTTATATAGAAATCTTGAAATGCCTTTGTCCTTTGTCCTTTATCAGATGGAAAAAGAAGGAATCCTTGTAAAACCGGAAGAATTAAAGGCATATGGAGATGCACTTACAGACAAGATTTCACAGCTTGAGCACTCAATACACGAGACAGCTGGTGTTGAATTCAATATCAATTCTCCAAAACAGCTTGCAGAGGTTCTTTTTGAAAAAATGCAGCTTCCGGGTGGTAAGAAGACCAAGACCGGCTATTCAACAGCTGCTGATGTTTTGGAAAAGCTTGCACCCGATTATCCAATAATAGGTGAAATTTTAGAGTACAGGACGCTTACAAAATTAAAATCTACTTATGCTGAAGGCTTGTCAGCATATATTGAAGATGACAGCAGAATCCATACCAATTTCAATCAGACAATAACTGCTACAGGAAGACTCAGCTCAACAGAACCTAATCTCCAGAATATTCCAATGCGAACAGAGCTTGGAAGACGCATAAGAAAGATCTTTATTCCAAAAGACGGATGCGTATTTATGGATGCAGATTATTCTCAGATTGAACTTAGAGTTCTTGCTCATATGTCGGGTGATGAACAGCTTATAGAAGCATATAAGATGGATGAAGATATACACAGAATTACTGCATCAAAGGTATTTAAGACACCACTGGAAAAGGTTACCGACTTGCAAAGAAGAAATGCGAAGGCTGTAAACTTTGGTATAGTATATGGAATCAGTTCCTTTGGTCTAAGTCAGGATCTAAGTATTTCTACAAAAGAAGCTAAAAAGTACATTGATGAATATTTCAAGACATATCCCGGCATTAAACTGTTTTTGGACAAACTGGTAACAGATGCAAAGAATAAGGGTTATTGTGAATCAATGTTTGGAAGGAGAAGACCTGTTCCGGAACTCAAATCATCAAATTTTATGCAAAGGTCATTTGGTGAACGTGTAGCAATGAATTCACCTATACAGGGAACTGCTGCCGATATTATCAAATATGCAATGGTAAATGTATATGACAGATTGAAGAGGGAAGGGCTCAAATCAAAACTTATCTTACAGATACATGATGAACTCTTAATCGAGACACACAATGATGAAGTAGAAGAAGTTAGAAAAGTACTTTCAGAAGAAATGCAGAATGCATGTGAACTTGCAGTAAGACTTGAAATAGATCTTCACACAGGTACTGACTGGTATGAAGCTAAATAAATTTGCTCAGAAACGAGGACAAATATGAAGATTATAGGAATTACAGGTGGTGTTGGTGCAGGAAAGAGTGAGATATTATCATATATCAGCAAAAATTACAGTTGTCGCGTGATACGTGCCGACGAAGCAGCACATTTACTTGAAGAACCGGGGCAGCATTGTTATGAACAGCTTGTAGAGTTATTAGGTACCAAAATACTCAATCATGACCTTACGATAAACAAAAAAGCTATGGCTGATGTGATTTTCAAGGATAAAGCTATTCTTGAAAAAGTGAATGCAATAATTCACCCGGAAGTAAAAAAATATATTATTGAGCAGATTGAATTAGAAAAGGAAAAAAATAATGTTAAATATTTCTTTATAGAAGCTGCTCTTTTAATAGAAGAAAAATATGACCAAATAGCAGACGAATTGTGGTATATACATTCGGATGTAGCGATTCGCGAGAAAAGGCTTGCAAAGAACAGACATTACAGTGCAGCTAAGACAGCAGACATAATGAGGGGACAGCTTAGTGAGGAAGAATTCAGAAAGCACTGTGCAGTAGTTATATCAAATAATGGCGATTTGGAAGAAACTTATAAACAAATCAAAACATTTTTAGATTAATCATGGGGGATTAAGAAGTATGAATAATAATATTAGTATTAATGGAGAAACACCGGTATTCGGACTGGATATTGGTACAAGGAGTGTTGTAGGAACAGTTGGTTACAGACAGGGTGACCGTTTTGTGGTAATAGCTCAGGAAATCAGAGAGCATCAGACAAGAGCAATGCTCGATGGTCAGATTCATGACATTAACAGAGTTGCAGCTACAATTTCAGATATCAAATTTGCAATTCAGGAAAAAACAGGAATCAAGCTTGAAGAGGTATGTATAGCTGCTGCCGGACGTGTACTTAAGACAATGAATGTACATGTTGACATGGACTTTGATAAAGAGAGAAATGTCACAAAAGAAGATATAAATAATCTTATTTCGTTAGGTGTTGAAAAATCATTTAATGAATTTCAGAAGAATAATGATACAGATATGCATTTTTACTGTGTTGGACATTCTGTAGTTAAGTATTATCTTAATGGACTTTGGATGAGCCAGCCGGAACATCACAAGGCAAAGAACATCGGAGCTGACATGATAACTACCTTCCTTCCTGATGATGTTGTAGATGGACTCTACAGCGCAGTTGAACTGGCCGGACTTAAGGTGGTAAATCTTACACTCGAGCCTATCGCTGCCATCAGGGTTGCTATTCCTGAAAAATTCAGACTTCTTAACATAGCAATGATAGATGTCGGAGCAGGTACATCAGATATTTCTATCACAAATGATGGAAGCGTTATCGCATTTGGTATGCTTCCACATGCAGGAGACTGTCTCACAGAAGTTCTTGCAAAAACCTGTCTTATTGATTTTGCTACGGCAGAAAAGCTTAAGACTGCCGCAACCATACAGAAAACGATAGTATATGAAGATATCATGGGTATGGAGCAGACAATAAGTGCTGAAGAGGTTGTTTCTATATGCCAGCCGGAAATAGATAAGATGGCAAAGATGACAGCTGAAACAATAAAGGAACTGAATGGTGGTAATTCTCCAAGCGCAGTATTCGTTGTTGGTGGTGGCGGAAAGATAAAAGGCTTCACAGGCAAGATTGCAGAGGAGCTTGGTCTTGATCCTAAGAGAGTAGCACTTCGTGGTGAAGAAATAATGAAAGATATCGATTTTCCTGAAGGAAGCCTTAAGGATTCAACAATCATTACACCTATTGGTATCTGCCAGTCATATTATGAACACAATAATAACTTTATCTATGTTACATTTAATGGAAGCAGGGTAAAATTATATGATAACAATAAGCTTGCAGTAATAGATGCAGCAATACAGTCATCATTCTCCAGAGAAAATATTTTCCCAAAACGTGGAAAATCACTTCACTATACTGTAAATGGTAAGGACAGGGTATCTAAGGGCGAATATGGTGAAAGTGCAAAGATATATCTTAATGGAGAAACGGTAAACATTAACACTGCAATTAAATCAAATGATGTTATTACAGTTGAGCCTTCAACAGTAGGTAATGATGCTGTTATAAGAATTTCAGACCTTATTGACTATAATGGAAAGATTTTGTTAAAGCTTAACGGTGAAGATATTCAGCTTCCAAAGCCTGTAAAGGTAAATGGAGCTGAACAGAATGCTGAATATCTTATTCAGGAGGGTGATGAAGTATCTCTTTATTCATATCTTACATACGATAATATGACTTCATATATTGACAATTATAATGATGATTGTATATTATATGTGAATGGTGAAAGAGTGTCAAAAGCAGCAGGCATTTATAGCGGTGATGTAGTTGAAGTAAAGAGCAAGCAGGAGCTTGATGCACTTCAGGCCAAAAAGGATGCTTTTTTTGAAGCTGTTAAGGATCACGTTGCCAAAAATGACAGTATGACATATGCAGAAACTGAGATAAAAACGTCCGATGTAGAAGCAGAAACAAAAAAAATAGATGATAAAGAGATTGAATCAGCTGATACTATTGACAAAGAACTCGAAAAAGAAATCGAAAATAAAGTTGATAAAAATACATCAAGCGACAGACCGGAAAGCCAGAATATAACTTCCTCAAATACAGTGGATGTATTTAAATCAATGAT
>JAFPAQ010000190.1 GCA_017424235.1 Lachnospiraceae bacterium
CATCTGGTTGTAGATAAGGTATATGAGCATAGCAGGCGTATTGAGGCTTCTGAGGAGGAGCAGAGAAATATTGTAAAATCTCTTTCGGGTATATATTATTCAATGTATTTGTTTGACTTTAAAAAAGGAACCTGTACAGAGATATCCTCTAATAACCTGATTCACAAAATGTATAAAGAAAATCAGTCAATAGATATACAGGCAAATATACATACTGTAATAAGGAAAACAATACGTGCAGAGCATCTTAACAGTATGCTTGAATTTACTGATCTTAGTACGCTGCCTAATCGTATGAAGGGTAAAAAGATATTGTCGCAGGAGTTTATTGGCAGGCTTTTTGGCTGGTCAAGGGCAAGTTTTATTGTGGTAAGTGAAGATTCACAGGGGTATGCGGACAAGGTTCTGTATGTTACTCAGGTAATTGAGGATGACAAAAAGCGTGAAGAGCAGCTTATCAAAATGTCAAAGACGGATGAACTTACACGTGTATATAACAGACGAGCATATGAAGAAGACATACAGGAGTTGCAAACTAATAATAAAATGAAAGACCTTGTAGTGATATCAATAGATGTAAATGGTCTTAAAAGAGCAAATGACACACTGGGACATGCAGCCGGTGATGAGATGATAAAATCTGCCGCTTACTGTATGGTACTTGCATTTTCAAGCTATGGTAAGGTATACCGTACAGGTGGTGATGAATTTATGACACTTTTACATTGCACAGAGGATGAACTTCAAAGTGTACTTACATCATTTGATAAAAGTATTTCCCAATGGTCAGGCGAAAAGGTAAAAAGTCTTGCCATTGCAAAGGGTGTTGTTGTATGCAATCAATATCCTAAACTGAGTATGCAGGAGATAGAGAAAATAGCTGACCAGTTAATGTATAAAGACAAGAGTGATTATTACAAAAATTCCGGTATAGATAGAAGAAAACGATAAAAATAAATAGATAGGCAAACGAGTAGGAGGGAATTTATTCCCTCCTACTCGTTTGCCGCTAAAATGCAAATAATTTTGATGTGATGTTGTAGGTCAGTTTTTTTTCTCCACCATAGTTTTGACTGATTCCACGTATAATTACAGAGGCTTTGCCTTTCTTTGTGTTATTCTGATAGGTTGTTTCATCTATGATATAGTCTTTTCCATACTCAAGTATAAGATTGTTTGACATAAGCTTAATGTCAGTCGGTAAGAGCTTTACCGGTTGGCCATTTAAATAATTTTTGTTTTTTACGAAGGCTTCTGTCTGGGATATATCAGATGCAATTACTCTATATGTAGAGGAGAGTGTGGCATCAGTTCCAATTCCTTTATATAGTCCTATACCTTTAATGGTGGCAGTAATATATGTATTTGCCTCGATTATATCAGTAGCTGATACAATTTCACCTGCATTTCTGTTTATGTGTTCACCTTCCTTAGTAGTTATAACAGTGTCATTAGCATATGTATATATGACATTCTTGTCATAATCTATACCAGCAGACAATTTAGCTCCATTTGCATCCTTTACGGATAAGGAAGATTTATAGGAATTTGGTTTATTTTTGTATACAACATCTTTGGCTGTAAAAATAACTTTGTTGGTATCTGATAAAGTACAGTTAGTTATAGTCCAGTTTCCTGAAATAGAGCCTTTAAAATTTCCTTTACCCGAAATCGTTATTTTAGGCAGTTTATTTTGTGTAATGTCAGAAGTAGTGACCACCTTATTATTAGTATACTTTACTGTAAAGTCTTTACCTGATGTTAATTCCATGTCATTGTAATATAACTTTATGACAGGTTTTGCTCCTCCCTTCATATATGGAGAAGTAATCTGGGATATATCATTTACAAATACTATATTTGTCGGGGCATTTTCGGTACAGTATGCTATTTTTATATTGGAAGCAGTCATATTGTTTCCATTATTTATATTGTAAGGTGTTATTTTGAAGGTCTTTTTCAGACTGCCGGAATAATCATTAATGCCTTTAATTGTAATTGTTGCATTACCGCTTTTGGACATATTTGAATAAGTGATTTTGTAATCTCCGGTAATTCCATTATCAGTGGATTCTTTTAGCTCCTCTCCATTTAAAGAGACTGTAATATTATTCTGATACATATCTTTTTCATTGTTAGAAAAAGTTTTGGAAGTAATTCCTTTAACAGTGGCAGTGCTCAGTGAAGTACCCACTATTTTGTAATTTACTTTTTTACTTCCCGAGAATTGACTTTCACCGGTAGCAGTAATAATTGCGGTAGCAGTTCCAATAGACAGGTTATTAATATAACTTATAGTATAGTCTTTATTTTCTACGAGTTTTTTATCATTGTAAGTCACATTTATTTTTTTGGGAGTTATACCCATACCGGTCTGACTGTTTACTAAACTGCTTTTATATACCTGATTTGGTATTTTTGATATAGTCACTTTATTAATAGGTATTTTTTTGGTGATTCTCTGGTATATATTAGTCTCTCCTGTATAATTTCCTTTTCCACTAATGGAAATGACATAAGTGCCACATTCTTTATAGGCATTATTGGAGTTATCAGGATAGCTAACAGTATAATCTGTGTCCAATGTGAGTTTTTTACTGCCATCATAAATGGAAGGTTTGGATTTATGCGATTTACCATTATATGAAGTGGTAATATTGTCAACTCTGATATCTGAACTGTTAATCGATTTTGGAAGGATATTAAAATATATTTTATGAGTTCCCTTATAATTGCCGCAGCCCTTTACTGTTATGGTTGGCTTATTATTGCTGTTGGTATTAACGTTTTTATTGTTTTTGTAGCTTATGGTATAATCTTTGTTTGGTGTAAGCTCAGTTAATTCTCGTTCTGAGTCATGTGATATTATATCATAAACCTTAATTTCAGGCTTTATTGCTGAGCCGGTATAAATCCGGTCGCTCACAGGTGTGATATATAAGCCTTCCTGTGGCAACTGTTCCTCAATAGGTTTAACATTAATTGTATAGGTGGCAGTAATGCCTGCAATTGTGGCAGATATATTGGCTAAACCAACTGACAGAGCTGTCACTTTTCCGTTTGAAACACATGCAACCTCAGTATTTGAACTTGCCCATATTATTGTAGTGTTGGAGGTAGTGTTCTTGGGCAGATACTCAGCCAGAAGGGTGATAGTTTGTCCTGTGATCAATGTAGTCTGTAAACTGTCTGTTGAATCATTTGTATTTACAATAGTTACGCTGGTAACAGGAATTTCTATAGGATTTTCAGGTTCTTCCGGATTAGAAGGTTCTTCAGGTTCTTCCGGATCTTCCGGCTCAGAAGGTTCTGGATTTCCGCCGGGAATATTTTTATATACAGGTATTTTGAAAACAAAGGCAGAATCAAGACTTCCAGCATTATTGTACATTTTTTTTGTAGTATAGGCTTCGCTTGAAGGAGCCTGAATGTTTTGCATATACTGATGTGTATATAATTTATTAAAGCTTCCATCAACATTAAATTTTTGAAGGTAAAGTGTATCCTGTCCTTTTAATATATATCCATTTCCAATGGTGTCTGCTCCGCCTGCAATTGATTTATAATGTGTATTCCATTCTTTGCTTTTGGCATATTTAAGACCATTTTCAATGACTTCTTCATTAGTGTTCCCAAAAGCACCTACATTAAAATAATTATAAAAGCCTTCATATCCTTTATATGTGCCTGATATAAGTGGCGAGGTGCCTTTTCCCTGCTCCTGATATACTCTTGAAGCAAGATGTATAGGGCTTAATTTGCGCTTTTTTCCTATTTCAAAAAAAGCATTTGCATAGGTTATGCTGTTATCAGGGATAACTCCCTTCATAAATGTATTGTCCAGAAAATTCTGTATTGCAGCTTCTGTATGATAGGATTCATTAAAGGTAAGCTGTTCGAATTGGAATATTCTATCTTCATTTAAAAAGTTTAATGGATTTATATGGTACTCCACAGCAGATTTGGTAGCATAATACCAACTGCCGGAGTAAGCTTCTCCAACCCAGCCTTTTTTTATATTACTGCTGGTGTTTTGTATATAACTTTTATCCCCCATCTCATTTGAAACCACTGTATTAAAATCAAGTCCTGTATTCATGGGTACAAAAGTCCAGTTAGGATGCTGTTGCTTCAGCTTGTTAAGACCTTCATGATATGCGGATGGAAATGCATCTATATCTGATGAAGTTTTGCAGTTATTTACCAGTTGATTATCATAAATAATGTTAAGATAATCATTTTTCCATTCAATCCAGTTCTCATCAGAATAGGCAAGGTAACTATCCTCAATGTATCCTGAATATTCAGTACCATTTAGTCCAAAGCTTACCTGATACCATAAACCATAGTCCGAAATATCTACATCAGTAATATATACGGTATGACCACTTTTTATATTAGTGACAATACTGTCATATTCACCTGCTCTGGCTAATACGTTATATTCATCCGTATGATAAAGCAGTGCCATGAGATTTTTTTCATTAAGTATATCCTGAAAAGCATTATAGGCATTTTCAATATATTCGGATAAATCTGAATCAGACAGGTTATCTGTAAAAAGAGATATGCTGCTTTCAGTCTCGGATATTTCTTCGGTTTCTTCCTCAGACATTGCTTCCGTACTGTTTTGCGTTTCTTCCTCAGAGGTTGCTTCCGTACTGTTTTGCGTTTCTTCCTCAGAGGTTGCTTCCGTACTGTTTTGCGTTTCTTCCTCAGAGGTTGCTTCCGTACTGTTTTGCATTTCAGTCTCGGATATCAATTCTGTATTGTATTCAGTTTTATCTTCTATTATTTTTGTTTCAGATGGAAGCTCAGACTCAGTTTCTTCAATATATATATTATCTACATTATCTACAGTTTTTTCATCCGTAGATGTGTCTTCATTAATCTCCATTTCGTCTTCAACATAAGAATTTTCATAAGATATTTTGAAATCATCTTCGTGTGCCATAGTATAAGGTGTGTCAGACAGACACATTGACAGGCACAAGGCAATTGATAATATTTTTTTTGAATATTTACGTAACATAATTTCCCCTCTTACATTTTAATCAATTCACAACCACTATAAGATGATGTCAGACCTTTTGACCCTGATATCATAAGATTATAGTAGCAAGCTTCAAAAAAAGTGTCAAACAAAAAAACTGTTAATTATACATGAAAAATAAAAATAACATGCAATTCGCAATATTTGATTAAAAAGCAAATAATTAGGAGTATTTATAACCACTATTGCACGAGACGTATTGATGTTAAGCCGATTTTCTTGTATAAATATTCGCATTATGTTATACTCAATAAGATAATTTGTAACTAAAAATGGAGACTTATAATGAAAGTAAATAAATATATTAGGAATATGGTCATGGGTATTACGGTTGCTACACTGACAATTGCAATGCCAATGAGCGCAAATGCAACTGAAAATGAAAGTGTAGAAGCTGAGGTAAGTACTAATATTACTGAAGAAGAAAATACAGATGATAATCACTCTGAAAATGATGAACAGTCAACTGTTGAAGCAGAACAAGTAAATGAAAATACAGTTGAACAGGATAATCCTGATAATAATGGCATAACTCCAATGGAGGGTACTTATTATGTGTCTACTCAGATGGGGCTTAATGTACGTAACAATCCATCCACCAGTGCAGAGAAAATGGGTATTCTTGAGTATGGACAGGCAGTATCTGTAAAAGGACTTACACAGGATGGCTGGTTTTTGATCGATTACAATGGAACTACAGGATATATAGCTTCCAGATATATGTCTGACAAACCGGTAGAGATAATAAAAAATGATAATCCTGATAATACATCAGTACAGGATGATCAGGAAATTGCAAGTTCAGAAACCTCTTCTGAGACAGAGACTAAAGAAGAAGTAAAGGAAACAGAAGTGTCAGGACTTGAGGTTATGTCAGGTGGTGTAAAGGCTTTATTCATAATACTGTCAGTTGCACTCTTTGGACTTATTGGTTTTACTGCATACAAAATCTTTAAGGATAATGATAAAGAAGATGATGAATACTATGAAGATGATGAGTATTATAGTAATGGATATGTAGATGATGAATACTATGAAGATGAATATGCAGATAATGGATACTATGAAGATGAGTATTATGAAGATGAATATGAAGATGATGAGTATTATGAAGATGAATATGCAGATAATGAATACTATGAAGATGAGTATTATGAAGACGAATATGCAGATGATGAATATTATGAAGAAGAAAATCATTCCGATAAATATTAAAAAAGAAATATACGTACAATAGTGTGAAAAAAGCATGGTTATTATTATGAATGATATTAAGATATTAGTAGATAAAATAAAAGAGAATAGAAATATTACAAAAGAGCAGCTCGAAGAGCTGCTTTTAATTGATGATGAGGAAAAAATAAAATATCTTTTTTGTTCAGCGCGTGAAGTTTGTGATAAAATATATGGTAAAGAGATTTATATCAGAGGTCTGATAGAATTTACCAATTATTGCAAAAATGACTGTCTGTATTGTGGCATACGTCGCAGCAATGCTTGGGCAGACAGATACAGACTTACAAAAGAGCAGATTTTGGAATGCTGTGATAAAGGATATGAGCTTGGTTTTCGTACCTTTGTACTTCAAGGTGGCGAGGATATGTATTATACGGATGAGCTTATATGTGAAATAGTGGGAGATATTAAAAGTCGTTTTTCTGACTGTGCCATAACACTTTCCATAGGAGAAAAAAGCAAAAAAAGCTATCAGAGATATTTTGATGCAGGAGCAGACAGATATTTATTAAGACATGAAACGGCAGATAAGGCTCATTACAGTAAGCTGCATCCAAATGAGCTTTTACTTGAAAATCGTATGGAGTGTCTTAGAGACCTGAAAGAAATAGGATTTCAGGTAGGGTGTGGATTTATGGTGGGTTCACCTTTTCAGACTATAGACACTTTATATAAGGATATATGTTTTATAAAGGAATTAAAGCCTCATATGGTAGGCATAGGTCCATTTATCCCACAGCATGCTACTCCATTTGCAGATAAAAAGGCAGGCAGTGTTGACCGCACGCTCAGGCTTCTTTCCATAATAAGGCTTATAGAGCCTTGTGTGCTTTTGCCGGCAACTACTGCACTTGGCACAATGCATCCTCAGGGAAGGGAAATGGGCATACTTGCAGGAGCAAATGTGGTTATGCCCAATCTTTCTCCAACAGCGGTCAGAAAAAAATATGAGCTTTATGATAACAAAATATGTACAGGTGATGAGGCAGCTGAGTGCAGAAGCTGTCTGCAGAATCGTATAGAAAACGTAGGATACAAAATAGTGACAGGCAGGGGGGATTTCAAAAATGTATGATGTGAAATCATTAAAAGCAGAAGAATTTATCTCAGATGAGGAGATAAAATATACTCTTAAATATGCACAGGACAATAAGGATAATCTCGAACTTATAGACAGAATCATTGAAAAGGCAAAGCTTAGAAAGGGACTTGACCATAGAGAAGCATCAGTACTTTTGGCATGTGAGGACAAAGAAAAGATAGAGCAGATATATGAACTGGCACATCAGATAAAGCAGGACTTTTATGGTAATCGCATAGTAATGTTTGCACCGCTTTATCTGTCAAATTACTGCGTGAACGGGTGTGTATACTGTCCATATCATGCTAAAAATAAACATATAGCAAGAAAGAAGCTTACTCAGGAGCAAATAAAGGCAGAAGTAATCGCACTTCAGGATATGGGACATAAGCGTCTTGCAATAGAAGCAGGTGAGGACCCGGTAAATAATCCGATTGAATATATTCTTGAGAGTATAAAAACTATTTACAGTATTAATCATAAAAACGGGGCAATACGCCGCGTTAATGTAAATATTGCAGCAACTACAGTAGAAAATTACAGGAAATTAAAAGAGGCAGGTATTGGAACTTATATCCTTTTTCAGGAGACTTACTGTAAAGAGGCTTATGAAAATCTTCATCCGACAGGACCAAAGCATGACTACGCATATCACACCGAAGCCATGGACAGGGCAATGGAGGGAGGAATAGATGATGTAGGTCTTGGAGTCTTATTTGGACTTGAGATGTACAAGTATGAGTTTGCAGGTCTTTTGATGCATGCAGAGCACCTTGAAGCGGTACATGGAGTTGGTCCCCACACGATATCTGTTCCGAGAATAAAGAGAGCAGATGATATTGATCCTGATATGTTTGACAATGGAATAGATGATGAGATATTTGCAAAGATTTGTGCACTTATCAGGGTGTCGGTTCCATATACAGGAATGATAATATCTACAAGAGAAAGTCAAAAGGTGCGTGAAAAAGTACTTCCACTTGGCGTTTCACAGATAAGTGGAGCATCACGTACCAGTGTCGGTGGATATGCAAAGCATGAAATGGAAGAAGATAACTCGGCACAGTTTGATG
The DNA here is from genome assembly GCA_017424235.1 of Lachnospiraceae bacterium. GTDB lineage: Bacteria > Bacillota > Clostridia > Lachnospirales > Lachnospiraceae > COE1. The sequence goes on from JAFPAQ010000190.1 coordinate 8,444, forward strand.
TAAGTGATACCAGAACTCTTGATGAGGTTGTAAACTGGCTTATGAAGCTGGGATATATTCCAAGTTTTTGCACTGCCTGCTATAGGGAAGGCAGAACCGGAGACAGATTCATGGCTCTTTGCAAGAACATGCAGATTCTCAACTGCTGTCACCCTAATGCACTTATGACACTTAAGGAATATCTTGAAGACTATGCAAATGAAGAAACAAAGAAAATCGGATTAGAGCTTATAGATAAGGAGCTTGAAAAAATTCCTAATCCAAAGGTAAAGCAGACGGCTTATGAATACATTCACGATATTGGTGAAGGAAAAAGGGATTTCAGATTTTAGCCATAATTTCAGGGAGATATTTATATGAGTATGAATGATACACCAAACAGTAACAGGCTGCATATTGGTATATTTGGAAGAAGCAACAGTGGTAAGTCATCATTTATAAATGCTCTTACAAATCAAGAGGTATCAATAGTAGCAGATATTGCAGGTACAACTACCGACCCTGTGTACAAACCAATGGAAATAAATCCAATAGGTCCATGTGTATTAATTGATACAGCAGGCTTTGATGATGAAAGCACACTTGGCGAACAACGTGTTGAAAAAACCAGGCTTGCTGCACAAAAAACAGATTTAGCAATATTTATTATTGCTGCTGATCAGCTTTTGAGAGAAGAAAATGACTTGTATTATGAAGAAAACTGGTATGACTTTTTTAAGCAGAATAATACCCCTGTATTATTTGTAATAAATAAGACAGATATCTATGATGACAATGTGGAAGAATTAAAAATAAAATTTTTCGAAAAATTTCGTAATTCAATTGACAGTGATATGGTAATCGGTGTAAGCTGTGCTAAAGGTAATGTTATTGGTCAGTATCATAATACAGACAGTATCAGGGCAGTGCTTGCACGTATGCTTCCGGAAAGCTTTGAAGCACCGTTTATCACCGGTAATCTTGTCAATGAAGATGATGTGGTGTTGCTGGTTATGCCACAGGACATACAGGCTCCAAAGGGAAGACTCATCTTGCCACAGGTACAGACAATACGTGAGCTGCTTGACAGAAAATGTACAGTTATAAGTGCAACTACAGATAAAATGTTAAATGCACTAGAGGCACTTAAAAAGCCGCCTAAGCTTATAATAACAGATTCACAGGTGTTTGATTTTGTGTATAAAAATAAACCCTCTGAAACTATGCTTACTTCATTTTCTGTCTTGTTTGCTGCTTATAAAGGTGATATAAAGTATTATCTGCAGGGAGCAAAGGCAATAGATTCACTTACTGAAAATTCCAGGGTGCTTATAGCTGAGTGTTGTACTCATGCACCTTTGTCGGAGGATATAGGTCGTGAAAAGATTCCAAAGCTTTTGAGAAAGAGAGTTGGGCAGGGGCTTGCTATTGATATTGTAGGAGGCACAGATTTTCCGGATAAACCGGACAATTATGATCTTATAATACAATGTGGGGCATGCATGTTTAACAGGAAATATGTATTGTCAAGAATAGAGACGGCAAAAAGATATAATGTGCCTATGACTAATTATGGTGTGACCATTGCACATATTACCGGTATATTGGATAAAATAGCAACAATATAATAATATTTATTATGGAGGTATTGTATGGTTAAAAAGTATGTATTTGGAACTCCTTTTGAAACTGAAGCAGTCATCTGTGATATGGAGGTATGCAAAGATAATCCACAGATTGGCAGTATTTCAGTACAGGACGGTTTTAGATTTGAATACAAAATAAATGACATGGATGTCATTTATGGACTTGGAGAAGCAAACCGGGGCATAAACAAGAGGGGTTATATTTATGTCTCAGACTGTTCGGATGATCCGGAACATACAGAGGGAAAGATTTCTTTGTATGGTGCTCACAATTTTATTATTATTTCGGGCAAAGAGAATGTAGGTCTTTTCTTTGACTATCCATCAAAGCTTACCTTTGATATTGGATATACCAGACATGATGAGCTTAAAGTTTTTTGTGACAGGGCAGACCTTTATGTGTATGTGATAACAGGCGAAAGCGCCTATGATATCACAAAACAGTTTAGAAGGATAATAGGAAGAAGCTATATACCACCCAAATTTGCTTTTGGATTTGGACAGAGCCGCTGGGGATATCGAACAAGGAAAGATTTTGATGATGTAGTAAAAGGATATAGAGATAATAATATTCCACTTGATATGCTTTATCTTGATATTGATTATATGCAGGACTATAAGGATTTTACAACTAACGAAGAAAATTTCCCTGATTTTAAGGAGTTTGTAGATAGTCTCAAGGCTCAAAATGTACATCCTGTTCCAATTATTGATGCTGGAGTTAAGATAGAAGATGGATATGATATTTATGAAGAGGGTAAGGAAAAAGGCTACTTCTGCAAGCGTGAAGATGGAACTGATTTTGTGGCGGCTGTATGGCCGGGCTGGACTCATTTTCCTGATGTGCTTAACAAAGATGCAAGGGAATGGTTTGGAAGTAAGTATAAGAGGCTGATTGACCAGGGCGTTGATGCATTTTGGAATGATATGAACGAGCCTGCGATATTCTATACAGAAGAGGGAGTAGCAGCACTTGATAAAGCAATACACAACTATGTTGAAGGAAATGACATATGTGTCATAGAAGATATTATCAATACTGCCAATGCAGTGCCTGCCGAAATCAAACAGTGCATGCAAAATCTCCAGAACAATGAAGAGGATTATAAACGTTTTTATCATAATATAGATGGTAAAAGGGTTAGACATGATTTAGTTCATAATCTCTACGGATATAATATGACAAGGGCAGCAGGCGAGGCTTTTGAGAAAATAGCACCGGATAAGAGAATATTGATGTTTTCAAGGTCTTCATATATAGGTATGCATCGTTATGGCGGTGTATGGACCGGTGATAACAAATCATGGTGGTCACATATTCTCCTGAATCTGAAGATGATGCCATCACTTAATATGTGTGGATTTTTGTATACAGGAGCAGATATCGGTGGTTTTGGAGACAACACTACAAGGGACTTACTGCTTAGATGGCTTGCACTTGGAGTATTTACACCACTTATGAGAAATCATACTGCACTTGGAACAAGAAATCAGGAGTGTTACAGATTTGAAGATATTGAAGATTTCAGACATGTCATAGGTGTAAGATACAGACTTATACCTTATCTGTACAGTGAATATATGAAGGCTGCACTTAATGATGATATGTATTTTAAACCACTTGGATTTGTATATCCTGATGATAAGATGGCGATAGAAACAGAGGATCAGCTCATGCTTGGCAATGAGATAATGATAGCACCTGTCTATGTGCAGAATACTTCAGGAAGGCATGTATATCTTCCTGAGGAGATGAAGTTTATCAAATTTATGCCGGATGGTACGATATATGAACAGCTACTTGACAAAGGACATCATTATGTTGAGATTGCATTAAATGAAGTGCCATTATTTATTCGTAAGGACAAGTGTATACCTGTTGCAGAGGCTGCTCAGTCAGTGCCGGAGATTAAGTGGGATGAACTAAAATATATAGGTTATGAAGAAGCAGAATATGAGCTTTACAATGATTAATTGAAGTTATTAGAAATAGCAATTGAAATAATATAGGGAAAGAGGCAAAATCCTCTTTCCCTATATTATTTCTGAAAGATTTATAAAAAGGTATAGTCCATAAATAGAATAATAAATATCAATAAATATTAAAATATTTTAATATTTATTATTGATAACTGCTTTTTAATGCGATATGATTGTATTTGGAGGTGGTTATCAAATGACGGCACAGGAAGTATTAAGAACTCTTCAGATTACACGACCTACTCTTACCAAATATGTAAAAAATGGTGTGA
>JAFPAQ010000026.1 GCA_017424235.1 Lachnospiraceae bacterium
AATCATGGCATAACCACCGCCAAAGGTAAATAAACCAATTTTTAACATTGTAATAAATAAGTCAATATATTTCTTCATTTTATTTCCCGTTCCTTTGATATAAATTCTTTATTACAAAGATAAGAATAATTCCAAGCAGAATCATGAGTAGTGACCAAAATTGGGATGGTGTTATCAAACCAATAAGTTCACCACGGTTATCCCCACGTAAATATTCGAGAAAATATCTGAATATGCCGTACGAGATTAGGTAAAGACTCAGGTTATGCATAAAATCCTTTTTCAGTAGCAGAAAAAATACCTGCAGCAATGGATATAAGACTGCTGTAAAATATAAAATCGGTAAATTGTGTATCAATCTGTTTTTTCTTTGTAAGAAAGAATAAAATAAAGTACGCAAACAAAATGCTAATGGCAATCATAATGCCATACATATGAATATTTAAAAATAAAGGTTCCGGTAACATCTTGCTTCTCCCTGATAATCAAAAATTATACGATTCCCATAGCTATTTCAACACCTAGTGCTACAATGACAACCAATGCAGAAATAATGAATCCATGTATCATTGGTCGTATCCCTGCCTTTTTCATATTTGAGAAGGAAGTGTTTAAACCGATTGCTGCAAGTGCACAGACCATCAGGAATTTACTTAGAGCTTTTGTTCCCGATATCACTGTTGCAGGAATAGGGAAAATACTTGCAATGCAGGACATGATAACAAAACCAATAATAAACCAAGGGAATATTTTTTTGATGCTAAAGTTTGCTTTGATGGAGCTATCATTTTGGCATGTTGCCTGAGCTTCTTTACGTTTCAGGTTGAGTTGGATAAATGCAAAGGTAATGACGGTTGGTATAATGGCGAGTGTTCTTGTGAGCTTTACCATTGTTGCAAAATCACCTGCACCCTCTGAAAAAGCATATCCGGTTGCTACAACGGAAGAGGTATCATTCACTGCTGTTCCTGCCCAAATGCCAAAGGCTTCATCTGTCATGCCAAGTGCTCTGCCCATAATAGGGAAAAGAACAATCATAGCCATATCGAAGAGAAAAGTGGCAGACATAGCATAAGCAACATCGTTATCATCGGCATCAATCGTAGGTGCGATTGCAGCTATGGCAGAACCGCCGCATATGCCTGTACCTGCTGAAATTAAATTGGATAATTTCCAGTTTAAGCCCAGTGCCTTACCGATAAAATACCCTCCACCAAAACAGGTCAGTAACGTAAAAATCATGACAGTTAAAGACATTTTTCCCACATGCAGTATGGTAGTGATGTTTAGGGAAAGCCCCAGTAATATAATGGCAAATTTCAATATTTTTTTTGAAGTAAATTTTAAACCATCTGAAAACAGGGTGGTGTTGTGCAAAAAATGATTGAGGAACATACCGATAAACATTGCAATTACAGCAGAACCAATCAAGTGAATTGGCAGAATGTTTTCTATCCAGCAGGCAAGAAACGCAATTACTGCTGATAATATAATTCCGGGAATGTGTTTTAAAAATTTCATAATGGTCTCCTTTTGATTTTAATCTATATTGTTTATACTGCAATTGTGTGATAAAATCAAATTATCATTTATTATCGGATGATAATTTAATTTTATGGAGGGCGTATGCTGGATTACAGAGTATCAACATTTCTTACTTTATATGATGAAATGAATTATAGGCGCACAGCAGAAAGATTAAATATGACACAGCCGGGTGTCACACAGCATATTCATTATCTTGAAAATTATTATGGTGTGAAGCTTTTCGAATATAATGGTCGTACACTTTCAAGAACAAAAAATGCGGAACAACTTAAGAGATATTTTGACAGTATTAAAGTGCAGGAAAAAGATGTCTGCACAAGCTTTTGTACTAATGATTTGGTTCATATCACAGTTGGAGCAACAAAAACTATCGGTGAATTTGTAATTGTTCCGGAGGTGCGAAGGTTTCTTATGACACCAAATTGCAATATGGATTTGTATGTTGATAATACAGAAACCTTGTTACATATGCTGGAACAGTCGAAACTGGATTTTGCAGTTATAGAAGGTGTTTTTGATAAATCCAGATATGGCTATCATCTTTATAAAAAGGAGTCCTTTGTGGGTATATGTGCAAAGAATCACCCTTTTGCAAATCGCGAAGTCACTTTAGAAGATTTGTTTCATGAAAAAATTGTTGTGAGGGAACCCTTCTCAGGAACAAGAATGTTACTGCAAAATGCAATAACAGACAGAGGATTTTCTTTGGATAGTTTCAAACAATGTACATCAATAAATAATTTCTCGGTTATCTGCGATGTGGTGGCAAATACTCATGCAATAACCTTTGCATATGAACCGATTGCAAGATGTCGTGATGATATTACAACGTTTACGGTTTCAGATTTTCAGATAAGTGGAGAATTTAATTTTGTGTATTGCAATGAGCATATTGCGAGGAAGAAAATAGAAGCTATATTTAATTAAAAAGTGAAGTGAAATTTCAGTAAGCCGGTGTGTTTAGCTGAGAGATGAATTTGAATTTGGCGAGGAGAATATGCGATGAAAGTCTATGATATTTCTCAAGAAGTTTTTAGTTGTGAAGTATATCCTGGTGACCCTATACCGGAGAAAAACGTGTTGAAATCAATGCAAAAAGGTGAAGTATATAATTTAACTGCATTTAGCATGTGTGCACATAACGGTACGCATATAGATGCTCCGTTTCATTTTATTAGAGATGGAAAAACAGTTGATGAGATATGCTTGGAAGCATTTGTGGGAATGGCTTATGTGGCAGAACATAACGGGATTGTTACGGGCAATGATGCTACAGAAATAATAGAAAAAGCCAAAAAACAGAGTTCTGATGCATCAAAGAGAGTTCTGATTAAAGGCAATGTCGAGGTATCACTAGAAGCAGCAAGGGTTTTTGCATCTTCAGATATTATGCTTCTGGGTAATGAATCACAAACGATAGGACCACAAGATGCTCCGATGGCAGTACACCTTACGCTTTTGGGTTCTGATGTTGTTTTACTTGAAGGAATTCGTTTGTCGGAAGTGTCTGAGGGTGTTTATTTCTTAAATGCTGCTCCGCTGAATTTATCAGGTGCGGATGGTTCACCATGCAGAGCTGTATTGATAGATATTGATGAGAGATAGATTTCAGTAAGCCAATATGTTTAACTGAGAGATGAATTTGAAGTTGTAGGTGAGTGTGATGGGAAAGAGATTGTCAGAAATGACTTTGGAAGAACTGTGGCAGTTATTCCCTATATATTTAACAGAACATCAATCTTGTTGGCAAGAATGGTATTCTGAGGAAGAAAGGTTATTGAAAAATGCCCTTTCTTCAACTGAAAGAATAAGTCATATTGGAAGTACGGCGGTTTCTTCTATATGGGCAAAACCAATTATTGATATTTTGGTAGAAGCTCCAAAGGAAAGCCGTTTACTGGATTATAAGGATTTGATTATTAACAGTGGCTATATTTGTATGTCACAGACTGAGAATAGTTTGTCTTTTAATAAGGGATATACAGAGAATGGTTTTGCCGAGCGAGTATTTCATTTGCATTTAAGATATGCAGGCGATAACAATGAATTGTATTTTAGAGATTATCTCATTGAGCATCCAGATGTTGCAAAGGAATACGAAGAATTGAAATTGAAGTTATGGAAGAAATACGAGCATAATAGAGATGGTTATACAAATGCTAAAACGGAAATGGTAAAGCAATATACAGAAAAAGCAAGAATTCTGTACGGGAATAGGTACTGAAAGATTTGAAGTTGTAGGTGAGTGGATATGAAAAAATTATATATAATCGGCGGAACAATGGGAGTCGGCAAAACTGCTGTTAGCCAGCAACTAAAATCTGATTTACCCAATAGCGTATTTCTTGATGGGGATTGGTGTTGGGATGCAAACCCTTTCCACGTAACCAATGAAACCAAAGCAATGGTAACAGATAATATTTGTTACTTACTAAATAACTTTTTACATTGCTCTGCTTATGAAAATGTGATTTTCTGCTGGGTAATGCATCAACAGTCCATCATAGATTCTATCCTGGAAAAATTGGACACACAAAACTGTGAGGTGAAATGTGTTTCACTTATTGCTGATGAAGCCAATTTGCGAAAGCGATTGACTAAAGATGTGGAAAAAGGTATTCGCTCTGAGGATGTGATTGAGAGAAGCGTAGCAAGAATCCTGATGTATAAAACACTCAATACGATAAAAATAGATACTAATGAAAAATTGGTATCTATGGTTGCAAATGAAATCGAGCAGTTATGATGTTGCAAATACCGTTTGTGGGAAACAGAAACTTTCAGTCTTGTGAAGAGATTGAAAGCAACAGATTATTTGAAGTTTTAGGTGTGATTATGTTTTTAGGAAGAAGCGAAGAATGGTAGTGTTGTCATTCCAATATTGAAATAATAAATTTGGAGGACA
>JAFPAQ010000191.1 GCA_017424235.1 Lachnospiraceae bacterium
ATATCGTTGAGAAAATTACGGAATACCTTTGTGATGATATAAAAGAGGCATATGGAGATCAGATTGATTATGAAAAAAAGATAAATTCTGTTCTTATGTCTGTTTATAAAAAAACAAATATTCCATTTGTAATCATCATAGATGAGTGGGATTGTGTTATCAGAAATAGTGAAGATAAAGAACTGGTACACAAGTATCTGCAGTTTCTTCATTCACTGTTTAAATCAGAAGAATCTAAATCCTTTTTGGCACTTGCGTATATTACGGGAATTTTACCGATTAAAAAGATAAAAGATGAGTCAGCACTTAATAACTTTGTGGAATATACAATGTTAGATTCTTATCCTATCACAGAGTACTATGGATTTACAGAAGATGAGGTTAGGGAACTTTGTAAAGAACATAACATGGATTTTGAAAGTACAAAAGCCTGGTATAATGGATATCTTATAGATGGAATGCATATGTACAATCCTAACTCTGTATCTATGGCAATGAAACAGAAAGATTTTGATTCATATTGGAAAAATACATCATCATTTGCATCAATAAATACATTTATAACGATGAATTATGCAGGACTTAAAGATGACATTATGACGATGTTGTCGGGGGACAAAGTTCGCGTGAATACAAATACATTTAAGAATGATTTCTCTACTATCGCATCTAAAGATGATGCTTTAACAGCATTGATTCATTTGGGATATCTTGGATATGATGCAGACAGGAAGAAAGCTTTTATCCCAAACTATGAGGTTGCAACAGCATTTGAAGCGGCGTTGCAGACAGGGGAATGGACAGATATTGCAAAAGCTATTTCTATATGTGACGAGTTATTGGATGAAACTATAGAGGGTAATTCAGACAGAGTAGCAGAATTGATAGAACTTGCGCATGATACCTACACATCAGTTCTAAAATACAATGATGAAAATTCTCTGAGTTGTGTTCTTACCATGGCGTACTTCACAGCACCGGGCTATTATAATATCATTCGTGAAATGCCGGCTGGTAAAGGATTTGCTGATTTTGCATTTATTCCACGGGCAAATGCCGGATATCGTCCTGCAATGATAGTAGAGTTAAAGTATAATAAATCAGCAGACACAGCAATTAAACAGATAAAAGAAAAGAGATATCAGGGGGTATTGGCTGGTTATAGTGATAAAATTCTTTTGGTTGGAATCAGTTATGATGCAGAAGGAAAAGATAAGAAACATCATACTTGTGTGATAGAAAAATTGCTGTATATGTAATGCCTCCGAAGGAGGGATTGCCTACGCAGACGCCCATTTACAGTTATATCTTCTCCAATGGGGTTTGGATTTACTGGATTAAATAATCTGATTAATAAGTGAGCCACAATTTATCATAACTGTGGCTCACTTATTAATTATTATTATAGAAAAATTTTTTATACTAATGTGTACTTTTCTTTCTTCTTTATAACTTTTTCAACCTCGTCAACACTTGTTTCTGCAATTTCAGCTATCTCATCTAAAGTATAACCTTTTTTATACATATTCCATATAAACTTTTCATTAGTTTTTTCTGTTGCTCTTTCAGTTGCTCTGTCTTCAATTCCCTGACCAAGATTGCACATGACATTCACATCCTTTCTTAAATCATCATTTAACAAGATATCGTATTCATTTTCAAGTATATCATATTTTTGGCTTGTTTCAAGTTTATCCGATAACAACGCAGTGATTAACCGGTGCAGTTCATACCGTTTATCATGCTTGGGGAGTTCATTTGTGATTCCGATTAAAACTATGTTTAATAAATCTATATTGCCTTCCCAGTCATATGGTTCTAAAAGTTCATCCTTTGCGAGATGAATGTGGCTCATGATATTATAATCCATATTCATACAAATCCATATGCTAAATACCTGCATAATATCATCATAGTTAGTGTTGGTAAAATTTCGTTCCTTTTGTGATGATACAAGTCTGCTTACATAAAAGACTGCCCTGTTTAATATCTTGTATTCATCCGGAGAATCTTTCTGAGCTTCCACATTGATTATAATCTTTGAAAGTCCGTCTTTCATACGCACATAAAAAATTATATCAAATCTAATAAGTCCCTCATTTATTTCTGAGTTTTCCGTATTAAGACCGACTATCCGCTTTCCTTTTCCGTCAGCTTTGTAAGAATTGGAATCTCCCTGTTCTGCTGACACCATACCTGCAGAGTTTGTAAGCCCCGGTTCTACAGGTACAACGCTGATATAAGGCTCGCCTTCTATGTACTGCACTACATCCTTTGGATTCATATCCTTAAACTCATTGACTGTCTTTACTAATATGTGTGCAAGTACATCCTTCTGTGCCAGTAAACGCTTGGCGTATTCGTCATACTGTGCCTTATCATCAGTAGCAGCTACTGCATTTTTTATCTCTGTATTCAAATCAGCATCCCCCTTTCTTTTGCGTGCTTGTATCTTTTTTCATATATTTTAGCAATATTATCTGAAGCCATACGTAATTAACTAAATTATATCCGATTACAAATATCTATTGTAATATAATATATCATCATCAACCCTAAAAAGATATATGTAATGTAACTAAAAATCCAATGATGTTTTTATACAAATTAATAAAAAAAGGGAAATATGAGGAGCAATATCAATGCTCATGCGATTATTAAATGAGTTATACCTGAATCC
>JAFPAQ010000192.1 GCA_017424235.1 Lachnospiraceae bacterium
TGTCCATTACATAAAAAATAACAGTACGAAGAATTGTTATAGCAAGCATCATAAACATAATGATATATCCCATCTGCAAATTATTTACAACCTCTAATGCTCCTGCAAAGGATACTGCAATACTGCCTGCTAATGCAATTTTTAAGCAAATAGAATCTGCACGTTTTAAATTTGCCAATGCTAATTCATCAACTAACTCTTTATTAAATTTTCTGATTCTTGAAGCCTGTGAAAGAAGAAATATAACTGTAAAAACTCCTACTGCATACTGTATTTCATCATAAAAATCTTTCCAGTCTCTTCTTGCCCACATCCAGTAATATACGACAATCAGCATTGCATATATTATCTTTGTTGCAACTAACTCCAATAATGTTACTTTACTGTTTTTCTTTTTCTTTTCCATTTTTTTATTCCTCCGTGTGATTTATTTTTAACATGTGATAAATATATCACACGAAAAGAACCCTGTCAACAGAAAATGTGAAATATTTTTAACATTTTTTCGCAATAGGGACGGGGCTTCTGTATCGTTGGGAAGCACGATACAGCAAGCCCCGTCCCTATGCGAATTGCTTAACTTAGTATCTGGTCATTATGTAGCTTTCTGAATCTACTATCTGCGACTTTGGAATTACACGTCCCCAGTGTATGGTAGAATTGTAATTGCCTTCTGCTACAGTCACACTGTCCGGATTTACTTTAAGTACTATTACTGAATGAGTATCATTGTATATTCTGAGAATATCACCAACTCTTATATTATTATAATCGGTATGTATCTTGGCCGGTGCATTTCCAAAGGCTGCATCGCTTAGATAAAATGCAAAACCGGCACAGCCATATCCACCATAGAAGATTCCACCTTTAAAAGGACAATAATCATCATTAGTCCAATGCATTCCCTCCGGGAAAACAGATTTTTGTGCCACTAATATATCATATACAGATACTGAAGCCGGCTGATCTTGCTCCGCACTTAGTCCTGCACCCGGAATATAGAAAACCTGTCCGGAAAGTGAGATTCTGAAATATCCGTTGCTGGTTACTCCTGTTACCTGTATTGGTAATTTTGCTTCTGTCTTTGGTACAACCACTGTATTCATATCGGCATCTGAACAAAGTACTGTATTTTCATTAGTATACAATACAGCCATAACATCTGTAACTGCATATTCAGCCGCATTTGTGGATATACCTGATACCATAAATATCAGCATAAATCCCATTATAATGCTTAAAAATGTTTTCTTAATGTAATTTGCCATCTTTTATCCTCCTGTTATCTGACTAAATTTTTAACCTGTTACTGGTTATTTCTACCTTTACATGATTTATTGTATATTCCATTTCAAAAAGCTCTCCAAACCTGAACCTACATCTTTATTATACTTTAATAATTGGATAATTACATCTATTTTTAATACCTTTTAAATTTTTTTTAATTTTTCTATTGCAAAAATAGAATTTTTACACTAATATAATGACATACATTAAAACGAAATTTTACGAAATTTTCGTTAATTTAAAGTTTTATAATGTACTCTCGGAATCTTTTTCAGATGGATTTCTGAGATAGATTTTTATGAAACAATGATATTTTCGCAGTGCGTACACGGTGTGTACGACGAGAAAA
>JAFPAQ010000193.1 GCA_017424235.1 Lachnospiraceae bacterium
ACTGTAATTTATAATTAACCAGTTGTTTCTTTTTGCTGAGGTATTCGGAATTAGAATCCTTTGATTCATCAAAGTGAAGAAGTTCATATCGTGCCTGTGCAGCGGAAAGTTCAATTATATCTTCCTGAACTTTTTTAAATTCAGGGATATTTCTGTATAATTCTTCATAACGCTTGTCAAGTATGCGCTGGTTTTTCATTCGAGTCTGATCGTATTCATACATAATATCACGATATTGCGTGTTTGATATTCCCATCGGAGCCTCCATTTATAGTGAATGAATAGTTACTGTGAGTATAACGGTTGAAACAGTAACAAGAAAGAGTTTCGCTTGCGAAACTCTCCGCCTGCGGCGGGTTGCAAAAGCGCTAACGGTTTATTAGTTTCTTTTCCAGTTCATCAACCTCGAATTGAGATGCTCCACGCTGCTGGAATGACTGGAACTGATTTTTGCCAGATGATTTATTAACGGTTTTGTTAGCAGGTGTTTTCTGTGTCTTTTTTTCAGCCTGCATATCTGCATATGCCTTATCTGCTTTTTCTACACCCTGTATCGTGTGAACATCTGCTTTATGCCAGTTATCAAGTATTCCTTCAGTATATTTAAAATCAGCCTTATGAATTTTTAGCATAGTTCTGCCACATGCGTCAAGTATTACGCCAAGATCCATTTTCCAGTCATTTTGCCAGTGGTCGACAAATTTTTTTTCAATCATTGCCAGTGGTCTTCCAAGTCCGAATGCTTTGGAAACGGCAGTATATACAGAATTATAGTTTGTAGTCATAAGCTGTGCATCTTCGGGCGTTTTAATTTTGTTCTCATCCCATGATAATGCTACAGTCTGTATGTATTTAACATTGGTCTTGCCCAGTGATATACAATACTCATAAAGATAAAGAAGCAAATCCGATGAAAAATGAAGTGTGCCGTAAAGGTACGATATAAGCTGTACTTCAGTTGATTTTAAAGGTCTGTTCAGATAACTTTCTATAACGTGGCATGTCCATGTGAAATTTTCATTGCCTGCAAGAAGCTTTTCGGTTTCTTCTGAAACAGTGATATCGATATTGTTATTACTGTTATTAGCGTTTTCTTCAGATGCCGCATAATTATCTTTTTCAGCAGAAATGGCAGTATCATTAAACGCAGATGTTGGTGAAATGATATCTGATTTGTTTGCAACTGAAAAATCAGCAGAGCTTTCAGGATAAAGAAGTTCAATGCCGGTAAGTTCAGAACTGTCATTAAAAGAAAGGTTAATAAGTCCCTGTTTTTCCCAATACTGCAAAGCTCTCAGGACATCTTTTTCAGTGCTTTCAAGTTTATCTGCAATACCTGCTACAGATATGCCGGCATCGCTGGTCTGTATAGACTTGCATAGGTATAGATATACTTTAACATAACTGCCATTAGCATTTATCATATACTTTTCGATAAATATATTTGCGATAGATGTGACAGCAGGTATGTGGCTGCAGCATGATAAAATCTGATCCATACTTTACCTCATTTCTATATAATCATATGTCACGTATAAGGTTTGAACGTCACAATTTATAATGTGACGCCTGTCTATAAAATAATCAGTTACATTTTAACATAGTTTTAAAATGATGCAAGATGTTAAAAAAATATCAGCAATGTGCATAATTTTACTGTGGATAATGTTAATAATGTTGATAAGTCGCTATATATCGTCTAAATCTGCAATATATCGA
>JAFPAQ010000194.1 GCA_017424235.1 Lachnospiraceae bacterium
GAATATGCGGATCTATCCGAAAAGCTACTATTGCTGGGTATGCCACGCGCACGGCGATGTTATCCAATTCGTCATGTCCGTATTGGGCCTGTCGTTCCAGGTGTCTTCTATTCAATATTGAAAATACTGCTCCATGGAAGGTTCCTGTAAATACAAATTCTGCATTTCTGAACATTTCAACCCACTCAAAAGGAGTAAGATTTACTGATATCTCTGTATATCTTTTATCACATTCACCTGCTCCATATACTGCAAGTCCATTCTTCTTTGCATAGTCAAATATCTGATCATGCACCTTTTTAGGAAGATGCTCACAATAATAGAAAAGGATATATGGCTTACTGTTTACCTGCAGTTTTGCCTTTGGAAAGCTTCCCAGAAATGTAGGATCAAGTACTCTGGTTGGTGTTTTTCCTGTAATCTTTTTGGCAAGCTCATAAGTAAGATCATCTCTTGCAGATATTGCTTTAAATTTTTTTATTCCTTTTATTACATATTCCGGTAATTTTTCATCAGCAGATGCCTTACCAACACTTGGTGCATAGGCAATAAGATTTTTACAGTTAAGTCCCATACCAAACTTGATAGGTGCATTTCCCTTTGAATCCTTAAAGTTCCATACTTCATCACTACCTACAATGATATAATCAAAATTAAGCTTATTTATCTGCCTTGCATTAAAACAAAGTGGTGAAAGTACCATTTCTTTTTTTCTAGCCTTGGCAAACGTACTTGGAAGCTTTGTCTTCTGAAACCAGCACTCAAGGTTTTCCCTATTTTTATAGAAACGATACCACCCACCTGTATTGATTATGAAATGTTTAATATTAACATAGTCAATAATCTGTACTTCATCATTTGGATACATTTCTGATACTGCCTGATGTAATGCATAGGCCTGAAGAAATGCTCCATAGTTATTTATATATTGATGTGTTAATATTCCTATTTTCATTTTTCCTCTCATTCTGCCTTTTTAAAGGCTTTTAAATCATAATTGTAATTCAGTAAGTTTCCTTTTTACTAACACTTTTCTCCTGCAAGCTCTAAATATGCATTCTGCAATTTTATTGCTTCTGTCTTTATATCATAATTATTTTTAACTATTAAATCTGTCGCGTCCTTACGCTCTGTATGAACAAGTGCCTTCTTAAATGCATCTGTCCATACAGACTTATTTGCATCAAGACTTATAAACTGCGCCTTATCAGAGAATCCAATTTCTTTTGTTACATTATCAGAGAATATACATGGCAGATCTGCTGCCTGAGCCTCAACACCTACTACCGGAAGTCCTTCCCATATTGATGGGAGTACAAAACAGTCAAATGCCTGATACCATTCATTTGCATTTCCAACATTACCTACAAAGGTTACATACTTTTCTATTCCAAGCTCTTTAACCTTCTGCTTAACTGTATCCATAAGCTCACCATCACCTAAAAGTACAAGCTGAGCCTTATCATCCTGCTTTACATATTCTGCAAATACATCAATAAGAAATGTATGATTCTTTTGAGCCATAAATCTTCCTACATGTCCAATAACATGTTTATCCTCAAGATTATGCTTCTTACGCATCTCAGATCTTACTTTTTCATTGTAAGTAAATCTTTCAACTTCAATGGCATTTGGAATAAGCTTATAATCTCCAGCTTGTACCACTTTACTTCCAAAGTAACACTCAGCTGCTGCTATTCCACATGTGTAATGATGTGTCATATTACTAGGAAGAAGTGCCTTACATACTAACTTTAAAGGTAATTTCCAATCCTTTGTAATGCTTGCACCATGTGCATGGAAAATTCTTGTTGGAATCTTATTCGCCTTAGCAGCATGTAATGCATATACGCCTAAAGCTCCATTATGAGCCTCAACTATCTTATATTCAGGGTGTTTCTGGAACAAAGTCTTCATATATTTTAAATATAAAGGATATTTTGCCGGATTAAGACCAGGTGTATGATAAATACGTCCACCCATGCTCTTTACTTCATCATCATAAGCTCCTGGCTTTTTCTTATTACATAAGAAATCAAACTGCACCTTTGTACGATCCATATGTCGATAATAATTCATTAACATGGTCTCTATTCCTGCTCTATCCATATTACTTACTGAATGTAAAACTCTGATCATTTTATCTCTCTTTTCTTTTCATTTTTTTAATATTTTTGGTTGGATAAAAGAAAAAGTCCAATACAGGAATTTTTCCTATTATATATGCACCTATTACAGGTATAAATATGCCAACAAGCAAACTACAAATGACCTGTATAGGATAGTTTGTCAAATGTATCTTTTTGAACAATATTCTTATTGCAGATGTAAATATTGTGTGAAGTAAATATATTGGGAAGGAATATTTATTAATGAACAGAAGACATTTATTTATAATTTCAAATTTAATGATAATAGAAATAAATGCTATACTTGCAGCGATTCCCAATATCTGTGCAAATTGTTTGATAAATACCATATTAGTTAAATCAAAGTAAACAATTATGCCCACAATTGATATATGCAAAACTATTATTAATACTTTTATAAGTATATTAAATTTATCTATGTATAACTTATCTATTGAAGTACCAATACCAAACACTAATGCCATACCCATAGCACTTGCAAAACTTCCAAATTCTATGTCAAGAAATGGCGATATAACAAGCATTATATATAACATAATTGTAATCTGCCAGTTTTTAAGTGATCCTGACAAAATAGTCCATAATATGAACAATATTATTAATGCATATAAAAACCAGTACTGAGCTATTGGTGTTTTCCATAAGTATAAAATACTACTTATATCTTTCTTATTATTAACCCCAGGTGTCATACTGTTTATTAGAATATAAAAAATTGAAAAAACTAAATATGGAACACCTAAATTTAATAATTTGTGTTTAATAAAGCCTAACTTACTTCCTTTTCCATTACATTCTCCTGTAATGTGATATACATAACCGCTTAGAAACATAAATAATGCAACATGAAAGGTCCAAATAAAATTTTCTACTAATACTTCATAATCACTTGAAAAAGAACCTGCTTTTCTTATTCCCATTATTACATGACCAAGTACTACTAAAAAACAGGCATAACCTTTCAAAGAATCTACCAGTAAATCTCTCTTTTTCTCCACAATTTTTGCTCCTTATAAAACGCACAAAAATTCCAGAGTAACTCCAATATAACAAGTAAAACCCGGTGTCTTTTTCCCCTTCTCTTGTATTATTTACATTACTCTGGAACCCTTAATTATTAATTATGTCATTCTTATCTAGTCCTTATTATGTA